>JAFYZX010000107.1 GCA_017548505.1 Bacteroidales bacterium
GGCATTATCTACGATTGCAATCATATTCTTATCTGAGGACAATGTTCTTTACAAAAGGTCCTCCAAGGTTGCTGTTTAGGATGTACAGTATCTGGCGGCGGCGGTTATAAAGCATGCTTCTGATTATGGAAGAGGAAAGGTTCACGTAAAGCGTTCCGTCCTTGTAGAAGCGGGAAGATGTGGCCTTGACAATGTTCGGCTCCATCTTTTCGTCCCAGCAGCGCACAACACGGGCACCCAGAAGGCCTTCCTTGCCGCCCATCTGGTTCAGGTACTCACGGAGAAGCTCCCCTACAGGTTTGCTGGTCTGCCTTTTCATATCCTGGATATTTTTCCTGATGAAACCTCAAAGTTCCTTGCGCTGCCGCCCACCTTTTCCACGAGTGAGTCCATGCGCACCTTATTGCTGTCCGTTATGAATATCTGGCCGAAATCCTCTCCGGAAACCATCTGGAGAAGATTCTTGACCCTTTCCATATCCAGTTTGTCGAACACGTCATCCAGCAAAAGTATAGGCGTTGTGGCTTTGCCGCCTTTTCTCATGATACCGAACTGGGCCATCTTCAGGGCAATCTGGAAGCATTTCTGCTGACCCTGGCTGGCACATCTTTTAAGCAGGCTGAAATCCTGGGCAGGGCTTTTCATCTCAAAGGCAACATCGTCACGGTGGATGCCTCCGGTGGTGAATCCCATTATCTTGTCCCTGTCGAAATTCCTGAGAAGAATCTCATCAAGAGGGTGTTTCTGGAGTTCCGACTGGTATATGAGGCGGACAGTCTCGTTACCGCCGCTAAGTTGCGTATAGTGCTTCTGGACGCTTTCCTGAAGGTCTGAACAGAGTTTCTGCCTTGCCTGGAATATGTATTCCGCGTTTTCGCAAAGCTGGGCATCAAGGACACTGACCAGTTCCCTGGAAGGATCCTCATCCTTGAGGAGGCGGTTTCTCTGGGCCAGGGTCTTGTTGTATCTCTGGAGCTTTTCCAGGTACAGGCGGTCCATCTGGCTCAGGAGAGCGTTCAGGAACCTTCTCCTTTCCTCTGCGCTCAAGTTAATAAGATTGGAGTCGGAAGGAGATACCATAACCACAGGAAGAAGCCCGATGTGGTCTGCAAGCCTCTTGTAGGCCTTGTCGTTGCATTTAAGCGTCTTCCCTTCTTTATTACCTCCATATATGCCAAGCCCTATTTTGCTCACCGATCCGTCATCCATATAGTAATAGCCGGCAACGGCTGCGCTTTCTTTCCCGTCGCGGATGCTGAAAGAGTCCTGGAAATTGAAGAAACTCTTGGCCATGGAAAGGCTGTAGACGGCATCCAGAAGGTTGGTCTTGCCGCTCCCGTTACTCCCGGAAATGCAGTTGAGTCCGGAGGAAAAATCAAGGTCTGCCCCGGCGATGTTCTTGAAATCCGTTATGAGTATCCTGCTTAAAATCATATCGTGAAAAACTATTGCAAAATTAGAATATTTATCCGTAAATTTGCACTTCGCAAAAAATCTTAACAAAAATGGCTAAAAACTACAAAGAAAGCTCTGAGCCAAAGGCCAATGTTGCCGAGGCCCTGTCAAAGACAGAAATGTTCTTCGAGAAAAACAAGAAGACCATCGGATATGTGGTGGGAGGATTGATCGTTCTGGCAGCCCTCATTTTCGTGTACCGCAATTTCATAGTAATCCCTAAGCAGAAGGAAGCAGCAAACCAGCTGTATGTGGCTGAGCGCTATTTCAAGCTCGATTCCTTTGCGCTGGCTCTCAACGGAGACGGAAACTCTCTCGGCCTGAAGCAGATAATAGACAAATACGGAAAGAAAGCAGGTATGGCCGCCTATTATGACGCTGGCGTATGCTGCCTCCGTCTTGGCGAGAACGACCAGGCAATCGAGTACCTGAAGAAGTTCTCCAGCAAAGACAGGATAATCGCCGCCAAGGCAAAGTGCTGCATCGGCGATGCCCTTGTAAATAAAGACGATATCAAAGGTGCCGTGGCATGGTTTGAGGAGGCTGCACAGCTGAGCAACAACATATTCAGCGCAGGCTATCTTCTGAAGGCTGGAATCTGCTACGAGGAGCTCGGCGATTACGGAAAGGCTCTCGGATGCTACAACAAGATAAAGAACGAGTTTGCCCAGTCCCCAGAAGGACAGGAAATAGACAAGTACATTTCCAGGGTAGAAGCTCTTGGCGCCAAATAATCAGCACTATGGGAAGAGCGTTTGAATTCAGGAAAGAGCGCAAGTTCAAGAGATGGGGCAACATGGCCCGCGTCTTCACCCGCCTCGGAAAGGAAATCACGATTGCAGCAAAGAACGGAGGTCCGGATCCGGACTACAACCCTACCCTGAGGACTATCATCCAGACGGCAAAGAGTGAGAACATGCCTAAGGAGAATATCGACAGGGCTATCAAGCGTGCTGTAGAAAAGGACCAGAGCGACTTCCAGGAAATCGTTTACGAGGGTTACGGCCCTGGCGGAATCGCCTATCTGATAGAGACCGCAACAGATAACCATACCCGTACGGTTGCCAACATCCGCAGCTACTTCAACAAATACAACGGAACCCTCGGAACCAGCGGCAGCGTGGAATTCATGTTCGAGCACAAATGCGTTTTCAAGATAAAGAGCGAGAAGGAGCCTATTGATCTTGAGGAACTTGAACTTGAGCTCATCGACTACGGAGCAGATGAGGTGTTTGAAGAAGAGGACGATGAAGGAAACAAGACTGTAGTCATCTACGGAGCGTACAAATCCTTTGGAGAAATCCAGAAATATATAGAGGAGAAAGGATATACGATAGTCAGCGGAGGATTCGAGAGAATCCCTACCGTGGACCTGAAGAAACTTCCTGAGGAACAAAGGATAGAAAACGAGAAACTGATAGAGAAGATAGAGAACGACGACGATGTCCAGAATGTCTATCATACTCTAGACCTTTCAGACTCGCAATAAGGGATGATAGCCCCCGAGAAAGCCCCAAGCGGGCTTTTTCAGTTTATTGGAAGACTTTGAAAAATATTAAACTATAAAAATTACATATTATGGAATTAACTCATATAGAACATCTTGGGATTGCCGTTAAATCCTTGGAAGAGGCTATCCCTTATTATGAAGAAATGCTTGGTCTGAAGTGCTACTCAATCGAGGAAGTAAAGGACCAGAAGGTTAAGACCGCCTTCTTCAAGATCGGCCAGACTAAGATCGAGCTTCTGGAAAGCACAGATCCTGAGGGGACTATCGCTAAGTTCATCGAGAAGAGAGGCGAAGGCATCCATCATATAGCTTTCTCCACTCCTTCAGTACAGACCTGCCTCGACGAGCTTGAGGCTAAGGGCGTAAGGCTGATCGACAAGGCTCCAAGAAAGGGTGCAGAAGGGCTGAACATCGCATTCCTTCATCCTAAATCAACCCACGGTGTTCTCACCGAGATCTGCGAGGATCCTA
>JAFYZX010000108.1 GCA_017548505.1 Bacteroidales bacterium
CGCGTCTTTGGTGTAAGGGATGATGTTAACGTCAAAGTTATCCTCGTTCCACTCCCGGATCTGGCAACCGGGCAGATATTTCTTCCAGCTGTCTATACATTTGACTGCCGATTCGGGAAGGGGTTTCCTGCCGAACCAGCAATAATGTATGACCTTAGGTATCATTTCTATATCTTGGAGTTATTCTCAAACAGCTCCAGAAGCTTGTCTGTACGCTTACTGTTGAGTTTCAGACGCTTCATTCCGTGATAAAATGTGGAATAGCGGTGAAAGTCGGAACCGGTGAAATTGTACATTCCACTGTCCAGCAGGTCGAAAGCCCTTTCCAGCACCGCATCTCCATAGTAACCGGCAAGGGAAAGGAAGTTGAGCTGGAATTCATAGCCTTTTTCCTTAAGGGTCCTGTAATCCCGCTTTGTCATGTACTGATACCTTTCCGGATGGGCGATTATTGGCCGGTAGCCGTTAAGGGCCAGGGAATAGAGGATCTCTGTCATCTCTACAGGAGGGGCAAAGTACGAGGTCTCGACCAGCACGTGCTCCCCGTCCGCGTATGTGATGATATCCTTGGCCTGAACCTTGGCCAGGAACTCTTTGTTCATCATATATTCCGCAGCCAGACGGATTTCCACGTCGCCGGAATAATGCTTTTTGTATTCTTCAAACCTCTCCCTCAGGTGAGCATTGGAAAAACCGCCTTCGGGCTCTCCTGCAAAAGCGCTTGCCTTTGCAGATTCACTGTAAAGTTTTTCTTTCCTGCTGATTAGCACTGCGCTGGAAACGATTCCGGAGCCATCCTCTTCTGCAGTAGGCGCATCTTCCGCGGCTTTTGACTTGGAATGACGGCGGCGGGCGGGTGCTCCTTCCCGGTCAACCACAGCACCTTCTATACCCATACTGTGAGGAGTAAAATATACCCTCTTGAGACCGGCCATGGCCTCCTGCGCCAAGAGTTCAAAACTTTCTGAAAGACTGTCCATTCCATCATCCACACCAACCAGAAGATGGCAGTGGATGTCCGTGGCGTTATCCAGGAATTTTACTCCGGATACTTTTTTCTTGCCGAACCAAAACATAAGTCAAATTACCAGCGGTGAGTATTATGATGCCTCTTGGTCAGCATCTTGCCTATTACCGGAAGCTTCTCCGCCCATTTGCGGAGCTTGGATTTTTTCCGGCCCTCATATTCTTCTGCACCGTAGCCGTAACCATAGCCGTAGCCATATCCATAACCGTATCCGTAGCCATATCCATAGCCGGACTTCTTCTGCTCCGTAGAGTTCAGAACCACGCAAAGGTTGTTCAGACTCTTTTCCTTGTAGAGTTTCTCCACTTCCGACAGCAGACGGCGGTCCATAACGCCGGCCCTGATCACGAAGATGGTAAGGTCGCAGAGTTTGTTCACGATGCTTGCGTCTGCAACGATTCCGCTAGGAACGTTATCCAGGAATATGTAGTCGTAACTCTTCTTCAGCTCGTTGACAAGTATGCCAAGACGGTCTGTCATAAGAAGTTCAGTTGGATTAGGAGGTATAGGGCCCGCAAAAATCACATCGAGCTTGCTGGAGAAGGCTCCGCGATGAATAATCTGGGAAACATCGTCTATCTTTCCGGAAAGGTAAGTTGTAAGGCCGCTGACTATCTTCGATTCTCCCTCGTTCTTCACCAGGGTTTCCAGGGTAGCCTTCCTGATATCCGTATCTATCAGGATGATCTTCTTGTTGGCCTGGGCAAAACTTACCGCAAGATTGGTGGACACGAATGTCTTTCCGTTGCCAGGAGTCTGGGATGTGAACATCACAACCTGCTTCTGGCCGTTGGAAACGTTCATGAAGTCCATATTGGTGCGGATGATTCTGAAAGCCTCTGAGATGGTGTCTCGTCCGTCTTCCCTTACCACAATCTGGCGGCCCTCCATATCGGCCTTTCTCGGGATTTCTCCCAGGAACGGAGCGGTGACCGCGTCTTCAACATCCTTGCGTCCGCGGACGGAAACATCCAGAATATCCTTGAGCCAGAACAGGATTGCCGGAATGGCAAGGCCTATCAGAAGGGCTATTGCCATTATGAACGTGCTTCTCGGGGCAACCGGGGCGAGAGGTCCCTTTGCTCTGTCTATGACCTTAATGTTGCTCTCCGTCATTGCCAGGGACAGGGCGTTTTCCTCTCTCTTGTTCAGCAGATAGAGGTAAAGCTCCTCCTTGATTTTCTGCTGCCTTTCCTTGGAGAACAGGTTGTTCTGCTGGCGCGGAATGGCGGCTATACGGCCTCTTGTCATCGCCTCGCGGCTTCTTACGTTACCGGCCTGGATGGAAAGGGAGCTTACGAGGTTGTTGACGGAAGAAGAAATCGTCTGCTTGAGAGGAATCAGCTGAGCGTCCAGGTCCTGAACCAGAGGGTTCTTCTCGGAACTGCTGGCAAACAGCTTGTTGCGCTGAAGGAGCAGATTGTTGTACTGGCTTATCTGGCCCTCTATTCCGGCATCAAGTCCAAGGTTGGACGGAAGCGGCTGGTTCCTGTTGGAAGGGTTGCTGATGTAACCCTGAATCTGGCGGGCTATAGCCAGCTGGTTTTCAATAGCCAGGCCGGACCTTCTGTATTCGCTTCCCTCTGCGGCGTAGCCGGAAGTTTCCGTAGTCACGTCAGTAAGTCCGGATGCGGAC
>JAFYZX010000018.1 GCA_017548505.1 Bacteroidales bacterium
CACAATCCTCTTGCAGTCAGACACAAACGCATGCCTGAAGGCAGTATCCGCAACCATCTCGCTGAAGCGTCCGCTCCCCCATCCTCCAATGGAAAGCTGCATAAACACTTTTCTGCCGGATGTCTTGTTGTACTCGTTTTTAAGATCGGCGATTTCCCTGAACCGTGCCGGATTCTCTATGCTTACCCTGGAAAAAGTGGAATCCACCCTGCCGAAAGCGTAATCGATATGAGTGACCTTGTCAAAATCCGGAAGAGGTTTACCCTGCCCTCCGCTGACGTATGCCACTACAACAGGACCTTTTTCTCCGTTGTCAACATTATCAGAAGATCCTCTGCAACTGCCAAGCAGCAAAGCAACTGCAAGTATAATGGTTGTAAAAAGCCTGCTCATGAACCCGATTAGTCTTGCTGATAATAAGAGATTGTGCGTTTGATGACAAAGGTATACTCACCCCACTTCTTGGTGCACAGCAGCCAGTTGCCCATCCTGTCAAAATCCGATAACTCAATGGTATAAGGATCATTGTCCTCAACGAGCGCAAAATGAATGGATTCTTCCCTCTGAATGCCGGTCACTATACCACTGCTATCTCTCTGATAAGTAACTTCGGTGTAGTTGCCCATCTGATTGGTAGTTGTATATGTAATCGGGGCCTGGAACCCTTCCCCGTCTCTATATGTAAGAACATTTATCCACGGGTCGTCTGACTCAAACAAGATTGTTTCTATCTTGTCGCTGCCATCATAAAGGATTTGGGCATTCTCCTTGTTTCCCCCGCTGTCAGTACGCACAATTGAAGTGACTTTTCCGTTGGTGTCAAACTGTACGCATACAGGAAGGGTGTGTTCCCCCTTGTCATAATTCACCGATTCAACCTTCCCGTAAAGGTCGAAGGTAGCCAGGTCCTGTGAGAGATACTCGTGTTTAACAGCTTCAACAGGCTGTTCCGCAACAGGTTCCTCTGCCTTTACCTCTGTTGTCACGGCTTTTTTGGTGTCCGCAGTCTCTTCTTTCTGCCCCTGGTTCTGTCCACATGCAGATACAAGCAGTATGATGGCTGCTGCAAATAAGATGATTTTCATATATGTCTATGGCTTGTTTTTCTCTATCTCAGCTCGGCTCCGAACTTCTCCCTGAACATTCTCAGGAGTTTATCCATAATGGCATCCACAGCCTTGTCTGTCAGGGTCTTCTCAGGATCCTGCAGATAGAAGCTGATAGCGTACTGCTTCTTGCCTTGAGGAATCTTGTCTCCGGTATAGACATCGAAGAGGACAATGTTCTTGAGGAGCTTTTTTTCTGACTGATAAGCGGCATTTCTCAGCTCGGCGAAGCTTACCTTGTAATCCAGAAGCAGAGCAAGGTCTCTCTTTACTTCAGGGAAGCGAGGAAGCTCGGTGAACTTGACTGTATTCTTCTTTACCTTGGCAAGCAGGACATCCCAGCTGAACTCGGCGGCATAGACCTTCTGCTTGATACCGAACTTCTTGGCAAGGCGGTCCTTGATGCAGCCCATCGTTACAATCTCCTTTCCGCTGGAACGCAGCTTGTAGCACAGACCCTCGGAGAAAATGTCAGGAGCGGCTCCTTCCCAGTCCAGATCCTTCATTTCGATGCCGAATTTCTTCAGAAGGAGTTCCACATAGCCTTTCAGGGAGAAATAATCTCCACTGACAGTCTGGCTTCTCCAGCTCTTGAGGCCTTCTCCGGTAACGAACAAAGCAAGTTTAGGACGTTCTGTATATGCTTTGAGTGTACTTCTCTCTTCCTCTGGCTTTACATAGTCCTTGTTGAAGGAATAAACGTTGCCGAATTCGTAGAGCTTGAGCTGGCTCTCCTGGCGGTTGATGTTGTATGCCACAACCTCCAGACCATTGAGAATCAGGGTCTGGCGCATACAGTTCAGGTCTGAAGACAGAGGATTGCAGATCATCACCAGTTTTTCTGCAGGATATGTCTTAAGGTCCTCATAATATGCACTCTTTGTCAGGGAGTTATTCATCGTCTCAAGGAAGCCGTTGGAGGTAAGTATCTCGCAAGCGGTCTTGCGGATCTTCTCAGGATCCGGATGAGGAGCGATATTCACGGAGCACTTGAGGCTTCCCGGAAGCGGAACGTTGTTGTAACCCCAGATCCTAAGTACATCCTCGACAACATCGCACTCGCGGTAAACATCAACCCTATATGTCGGAACCTTTACTGTACAGCCGGTCTCGCTTTCATTGATGAACTCCATTTCCAGGAATTCCAGAATCTTGTGGATATTCTCCTTTCCGATTTTGCAGCCCATAAGAGCCTCCATACGCTCATAGTCGAGTTCAACTGTTTTCTTCTCTATTGGCTTGGATATCACATCCTTCACAGGACCGACAATCTTACCTCCGGCAAGTTCAAGCACCAGCATTGCAGCCCTCTTCAGAGCGTATGGAACCATATTAGGGTCGCAGCCTCTCTCAAAGCGGAAGCTGGCTTCGGTCTTTAGCGTATGCCTCTTGGAAGTCTTTCTCACGAAAACAGGATTGAAGTATGCGCTCTCCAGGAAAACGGAAGTGGTGCTGTCCTTCACGCCGCTGTCCAGGCCGCCGAATACTCCGGCAATGCACATAGGAGCCTCTGCGTTGCAGATCATAAGGTCCTGACCGCTGAGTTTTCTCTCAACTCCGTCCAGAGTTGTGAATGGAGTGCCTTCCTTGCAGAAATCAACCACGATTTTCCTTCCCTTGACATAATCAACATCAAAGGCGTGGAGAGGGTTGCCGGTTTCTATGAGGATGTAGTTTGTAATATCCACGATATTGTTGATCGGGCGGAAACCAACGCTGAGGAGCTTTTTCTTCATCCAGTCCGGAGACTCCTTTACAGTTATTCCCTCAATGGTAAGGCCACTGTATCGCGGAGCTCCTTCAGGCTGGTTGACAACAACTTCCACCGCTCTGTCGCTTTCTTCTCCAGCCTTGAATTCCTCTACTGAAGGGAGAGTAAGCTCACCGCCCATTTTGTTAAGTCTCAGGTATGCGCTCAGGTCTCTTGCAACTCCTATGAAGGAAGCCGCGTCTATGCGGTTTGGAGTTAGACCGATGGTGTAAACGGTATCTGTCTTGAATCCGAAATAGTCCCTTGCCTTTACTCCGACCGGAGTATCTTCCGGAAGAACCATAATGCCGGAGTGGTCATTTCCCACTCCAAGTTCGTCCTCGGCGCAGAGCATTCCGAAGCTCTCCACTCCCCTTATCTTGGATTTCTTAATCTTGACATCTTGGCCTCCAATGACCAGTTTTGTATTCAGGGTGGCAAGCATAACCTTCTGTCCTGCAGCAACATTTGGAGCACCGCACACAACCTGGAGAATCTCTCCGGTTCCGCAGTCCACCTTGGTAACGTGGAGATGGTCGGAATCCGGATGCGGCTCGCACTCCAGTACCTTGGCGGTAACCACACCTTCCAGACCTCCCGGAATCTCCTCCACCATATCCTGGTGCTCAACTTCCAAACCTATGTTGGTCAAAATCTGCGCAACCTCGTCTGGATTGAGGTTGAACTTGACATACTCTTTTAGCCAATTGTAAGAAATATCCATAATTAATCTTTTGTATTGTCAAACAATGAATCCACAAACTCTTCCCGGCTGAAAACCTTGAGGTTATCCACCTGCTCGCCCACACCTATGAATTTAACCGGAATCTTGAACTGCTCTGCGATGCCGATTACAACGCCACCCTTGGCGCTGCCGTCCAATTTTGTAACGGCAAGAGAAGTGATGTCCGTGGCCTTGGAAAACTCCTTGGCCTGGATCAGGGCGTTCTGGCCTGTTGATCCGTCCAGAACGAGCATAACATCGTGAGGAGCATCGGGGACAACCTTCTTCATCACGTTCTTTATCTTGGTCAGCTCGTTCATCAGGCCAACCTTGTTGTGAAGCCTTCCGGCTGTGTCTATGATTACCGCGTCCATTCCCTTTGCAACAGCGGAACTTACAGTGTCAAAGGCAACTGCGGCAGGATCCGCTCCCATTTTCTGCTTCACGATCTCCACTCCGGCCCTCTGAGCCCATATATCCAGCTGCTCAACCGCCGCAGCCCTGAAAGTATCGGCAGCACCGATCATAACCTTCTTTCCTGATGCCTTCAGCTGGGACGCTATCTTTCCGATGGTAGTTGTCTTTCCCACTCCGTTTACTCCCACAACCATCATCACGTATGGCTTCTTTGAGAAATCGAAAACCTTGCTGTTATCCTTGAAGGCAGTTTCCACGTAATCATCATCGGAAACACCGGTAGTGGAAGCACAGGTAAGCATATCCGAGATTTCCTCCTTGAGTATCTCCATTACCTTGTCCGTGGTGACTCCCTTTTCCCTGCGAACCCTCTCCTGGAGGCGGTCCATTATCTTTGATGTGGTGTCTATTCCTA
>JAFYZX010000109.1 GCA_017548505.1 Bacteroidales bacterium
ATGAGGCGGTAGAATGAGGCATCCGTTCCGAATGCAAGAGTTGTCAGAGGATCGTGGAACATCCTGTCTTTTGGGATGAAAGCCTTGAGCTTTTCGTAAAATTCCTTGTACTTTCCGGTTAGCATATCTTGTTGTTTTTATTTCAGTATTTCGTTCAGTTTTTCTGTTGACGTGCCCTTGTAAATAATGGTTCCGTTATTGTCTATGGCCAAAATCAGAGGAACGGCCTCTATGTAGTATTTGTCTCCAAGTTCCGCCAAATTGTCCTTTGCATAAAGTTGCCTGAATTCCAGGCTGTTGGAAGAAACAAACTTGCGGAATTCCTTAACATTGTCTCCTGCGAAAATACCCGTGAAAGAAACCTTCTTTCCGTATTTCTTCCAGGCGTTCCGCATTTCCGGCAGGGTTTCCTTGCAGACCTCGCAGCCGGTCCTGTAAAAATACAGCACCTTCATCTTTCCGTCAGGAAGCAGAAGATCAGCCGGATTATCCGCTATATCGTATAGCGTAAGGTTTCCGGCCTTGCTTCCAGGAGCGTTCATATTTGCCGCTTTCATGATGCTTTCCACGCTGGAAACAAACACTGTATCTTCCCACCTTTCAGGCATATCCAGCACATATTTACGTCCAAGGTACAGAGCGGTCTGCGTATTCGGCGCATAGCCGCAGAAGAAAAGATAGGTGAATGCCTGCCTCATAAGGCGGGAGAAAGAATCGGAAGTTTTCACTCCCTCGTAAATCTTGTCCACTGCATCTTTTCTGGCTTCAAAATCCAACGTGGCCTCGGGAGAAAGCTTCTCCGCCGGGAATATCTGTGAAAGATAACTGTATGCCTTGTTGTCTTCCTCCGCCTGTTCCTTCAGCATTGACGTAAGGGTAGGGGTGAGGATTCCCCTGCCTCTTATCCTCAGGCTCTCGTCCAGAAGGAACATCTTAGGTGTGCTTACAACACCGTAATCCACAGGGAAATTGCTCTCCCTGTCCAGGTCTGCAAGATGGATCCAGCTTATGTAAGGGTTATTGGAAAGAAAATGATTGTTGATGTATTCTTTCCAGGCACTAGCATCTGTTCCGGTATAAACTGCCGCAATATTTATCGGAAACTCATTCCACGAGTCCAGAAGGGATACAAGCTTCGGGGTTTCTTCCTTGCAGTAAGCACAATCATCTGAATAGAAGTAAATTATGGAATGGTCTCCCATCAGCTCGGATATGCTTCTTTCCACTCCGGAAGTGTCTTTCAGCCTCAGCTGCGGAGCTTTTGCCCCAACCAGAGTCCCTTTATTGACGGTCACATACCAGGCGGCCTCCGCTTTATCTGACGGGGAAACCGCCCCGTTATTCAATATGTATTTTTCCGCGGCATAGACAGCGCTTCCCTCGCATCCCATAACAACAGAAGAAGAATATCTGCGGAAACACTCCATTGCCACGGCGGCCCTCATCTTAGGGGCTGTCAGATAGCGGTTTTCCATCAGATAGTCAATGGCCATGTTCCTGACACTCTCCCTGGAAAACTTGAATTTGTCAAGGAATATGTCTATAAGGTTCCTTGCAAATGATGTATAAACGAGTCTTTCGTCCGCGACAAGAGGAAGCTGGGATGATTTTTCGGAGGTCACCCCGTCCAGGGTAAGACTGAACAGGGATTCGGTCAGCGATCCAGGCGCTTCTTTTTCCACCTGGAAGAGCAGGCGCTTGGTTACAACTTTGTCGCCTCCAGGGAAAAGGGTGTTCACGGCATACTCCGCCGCCAATGCTTCAGAGGAATCTCTGCTCATGGAAAGGGCCTTGAACATCAGATAATTCTGGTATTGCAGATATGTGATGTTCTCTTTGGAAAAAGGGCCGCTTTTGGATCCGTCTGTCTCCCAGTTGTAATAATGATAGACAAGCGACGAGCGGTGGCGGAACGTGATGATGAAGTTTTCTCCGTCTATGGAAGAGGAAAAGAAGCTGAACAGTGGTCCATCGTTATCGCACACGTCATATTGGCCGGCTGTAAAAACCTTGTCTTGAGCAACTTTTGTGTCCAAGGCATATACTGGACCTGAGAAAACGGCTTTCTTGCGGTCCATTACAGCTGAATCTATGACGACCGTTTGATTTGACTGGTAATTATGCTTTTTAAGATAAAGCGTGGAGCCTTTAGGAACCCTGTCAGTATTCCTGTTCAGTCTTCCCGTTTTTATGGTGATCTTGTATGCGCCGGAAGGTGATTGGGCCGAAGAGTGAATGGCAACCAGACAGAAGACAGCCGTGATCAGATACTTGCAGATGCTTCCGGATAATCTTCCTTTGGTTATCATCATTTGCCGAGTTCTTTCTTTGCCTTTAAATACTTTTTGAGATTTACCCCCTTAGGCATAAACGGGGTGGCGTCTCCGTTGTGGACGAGAAGGTCCCTTACAACCGTGGAGGAGATGAAGGAATACTCGTGGCTGGCCTGGACATATACTGTAACGACATCCGGATCCATAACCCTGTTGGCCTGGGCGATAACGCCCTCAAACTCAAAGTCCGTGGTGGTTCTAAGGCCCCTTACTATGAAGTTTACGCCCAGCCTGTGGCAGAGGTCTATGGTCAGCTCCTTGTAGCAGCACACGTCCACCCTGTCCTTATAGTGCTTGACAGCATCCTTGATGATTTTTATTCTGATGTCTACAGGAAAGAAACCGCTGGTAGTCTTGGTGCTGTTGTAACCTACTGCAACTATCACTTTGTCAAATAGTTTCAGAGCCGAATCCAGAACATCCAGATGGCCGGCGGTAAAAGGATCGAAAGATCCCGGGAAAATTGCTGTACGCATAATAGTTCTCTTTTACACTTAACAAAGTGTAAATTTAAGAAAAAAAGCGATGGGGTATTACAGGCTCCAGTCGATTGGATTTTTCCCGCGGTTCTGGAGGTATGCGTTGCACTTGGAGAAATGGCGGCAGCCGAAGAAGGCCCCTCCTGCAAGAGGAGAAGGGTGGGCGGCTTCCAGAACAAGATGTTTAGATGTGTCTATCAGAGCCTTTTTGCTCTTGGCAAAGTTGCCCCATAGCATAAACACCACACCCTCCTTATGGTCTGATATTGCCTTGATTACACTGTCCGTGAATGTTGTCCAGCCAATCCTGCTGTGGGAGGCGGCGTTGTAAGCCCTTACGGTAAGGATGGCGTTCAGGAGGAAGACTCCCTGCCTTGCCCAGCCGGTAAGGTTTCCGTTTTTGCCCTGGAGAGATATACCCAGGTCGGATTCAATCTCCTTATAGATGTTCTTCAGCGATGGGGGCAGAGCCACTCCGTCCGGAACGGAAAAGCTCAGGCCGTGAGCCTGTCCCGGATTGTGGTACGGGTCCTGCCCAAGAATCACCACTTTTACATCGTTGAACGGAGTAAGGGCAAAGGCGTTGAAAATCAAAGATCCCGGAGGGTAAATAACCGCTCCGGAATCCTTTTCCCTGTGAAGATATGCGGCAAGTTCCTTGAAATACGGCTTGCTGAACTCATCGCTGAGCACACTCTTCCACTGGCTTTCTATCTTGACATCCATTACTTTTGAGGGAAAATGAAGTTTATAACCTCGTCTATAGTCTTGACATACTTGAACTTGAGCCCCTTGATGTAAACAGGCTTTATCTCTGCGATATCCTTGCGGTTTTCCTCGCTGAGGATGATGGTGGTGACTCCGGCCCTCTTGGCTGCGAGGATCTTTTCCTTGATTCCGCCCACAGGGAGGACCTTGCCCCTGAGGGTCATCTCTCCCGTCATCGCGATCTTGCTCTTTACCTTCTTGCCCATAAGGGCGGAAGCCATGGCGCTTACCATAGTGATACCTGCAGACGGCCCGTCCTTAGGAATGGCGCCCTCCGGAACATGTACGTGAAGGTCAAATTTCTTCAGTTGCTGAGTGGTCATTCCCAGAATCTTAGGGTTGGCCTTCAGCCACTGGTAGGCGATGGTGGCGCTTTCCTTCATCACGTCTCCCAGATTTCCGGTTGTGGAGAGCATTCCCTTGCCCTCACTGCGGATACACTCAACAAAGAGGATTTCTCCGCCCATCTCCGTCCAGGCAAGGCCGGTAACCACTCCCGGAGCCTCGTTGTCTTTCTGGAGCTCGTGCTGGTTGGTCGGAAGGCCCAGGATTTCCTTTACGTCCTTCGCCTCAATCTTTTCAGGAACCTTTTCATCCATAGCCACTTTCATTGCCTGGTGACGGGCAATCTTGGCTATCTGCTTGTCCAGCTGGCGGACACCGCTCTCCCTTGTGTATTCATCAATAATTACATTGATTGCGTCTTCCGTAAGAGCGAGCTGGCCGTCTTTCAGGCCGTGTTCCTTCATCTGCTTAGGGACAAGATATCCTGTTGCGATATGGAATTTCTCCTCTGCCAGATAGCCGGACAGCGGAATCATTTCCATTCTGTCCTTAAGTGCCGCCTGGATAGTGGAAGTGTTGTTGGCGGTAGTGATGAACAGCACCCTTGACAGGTCATAGTCAATGTCCAGATAGTTGTCGTGGAAAGTTGTGTTCTGCTCAGGGTCAAGCACTTCCAGAAGGGCGGAAGACGGGTCTCCGTGATAGTCGTTGGATACCTTGTCTATCTCGTCAAGGACGATTACCGGGTTGGATGTTCCGGCACGGTTGATAGCCTGCATTATCCTTCCGGCCATAGCGCCGATGTATGTCTTGCGGTGTCCCCTGATTTCTGACTCGTCGTGGAGTCCGCCAAGGGAAATCCTCTGGTATTTTCTGCCGAGAGCTCTTGCAATGGATTTTCCGAGTGAAGTCTTACCGGTGCCAGGAGGCCCGTAGAGGCAGATGATAGGGGATTTCATGTTCCCCCTAAGTTTCAGTACGGCAAGGAATTCCACAATTCTTTCCTTTATCTTTTCCAGTCCGTAGTGGTCCTCGTCCAGAACCTGCTGGGCGTGCTTGAGGTCCAGATTGTCCTTGGTGGTTTCGTTCCAAGGCAGGCCAACCATAAATTCCAGGTAGTTGAGTTCCACATTATAGTCCGGAGTGTTCGGGTTCATTTTCTCCAGACGGCTGATTCCGCGGTCAAACTCCTTCTTGGCATATTCCGGCCAGTCTTTCTTGGAGGCCTTCTTGGCCAGTTCGGAAACATCCTTGGAATTTCCGCTCATTCCGAGCTCTTCCTGAATGGTTTTCAGCTGGTTGTTAAGGTAGTACTCCCTCTGCTGCTGGTCCATCTCGCTCTTGACCTTCTGCTGGATATCATCCTTGATCTTCAGTATCTCAATCTGCTTGCTGAGAACCGAGAGAAGTTTATAGGCCCTCTGCTTTATGTCGCTCTCCATCAGCAACTTGATCTTGTCTGCCACAACCTCGTTGTCCAGGGTGGTGGCGATAAAGTTGGTGAGAAACTCGAAGGAATCTATATTCTTAATCGCGAACTCGCTCTCGGCAGCGAAAGAGGAAGAATACTTGACTATCCTCAGGGCGGATTCCTTTATGGAGTCCGAGAGCGCCTTGATATCCTTGTCGTCCTTTGCAGGGAAGATGTCCGGAATATTCTCGATAATACCGATAATATACGGGTCCTCGGCGATAATCTGCTCTATGCGGAAACGGCGGATTCCCTGAAGCACCGCGGTAAGCGCACCGTCAGGCATCTCAATGAGTTTCAGTATCTTGGCACTGCAACCCACTTCATACAGGTCTGCCTGGCGAGGGTCGTCCTTGTGAACGTCAATCTGCGTGGCGGTACCGATGATCCTCGTGGTCTTGTAGAGAGCCCTTACAAGCTTTACGGACTTGTCTCTTCCGATAGTCACCGGAAGGATGGTGCCCGGGAACAGAACGGAATCCCTCATTGCCAGAATAGGGAGGGTCTGCGGAACTTCTATCTTGTCGGTCTTTGCGTTTGCTTCTATACTCATTACGGGGAGTATGTTGATGTCTCCTCCCTCGATCTGGTTAAGCATTTCCTCTAAAAATTTCATACAATCTCCTTTCTCTTTCAGTTGTCTGCCTCCAGTGTCAATTTGTCAGTATTCCCCTTTCCCGGAAGGCTGACTTTCGGGTAAAGAGGTGTCGCTGAGGCAACCGGTTATAAGGTATGTCAATCATTGTGCCAAAGGGAAAATTGGCAGAATTGGCAGAAAAATCGCAAAAACTTTTTGCTGGAACGAAAAAAAAATCTATTTTTGCGCCACAAATATTCACCAATTTATTAGTATTTAGAATTATGACTAAATCAGACATTATCAACGAGGTTGCTAAGCAGACTGGCTTAGAGAAAGTTACCGTAGCTCGCGTAGTAGAGGGCTTTATGGCAGCCGTTAAGGGTTTCCTTGCAAAGGGTAAGAACGTTTATCTTCGCGGATTCGGCTCATTCGTAATCAAGAAGAGAGCAAAGAAGACTGCAAGAAACATTTCTAAGAACACTACAATGGTTATCCCTGCTCACAACATTCCAGCTTTCAAGCCTGCAAAGGTTTTCATGAGCGGTGTAAAGGGCGGTAGAAAATAATTATTATGCCTAGCGGAAAGAAAAGAAAAGGACACAAGATGGCCACTCACAAGCGCAAGAAGCGTCTGCGTAAGAACAGACACAAGAAGCGCAAATAAGGCATCTTGTCGTGTCGATAATCTAAAGCAGGGCTTGTCTCTGCTTTAGATTATTTTTTTTTGAGATGGAGAAGGATTTGATTATCGATGTAAGCCCTGCGCAGGTGACAATCGCCCTGCTTGAGGACCATCGCCTGATGGAAATCAACAAGGAGCAGAATACCTCGGCGCAGAGCATCGGTGTCGGAGACGTCTATCTGGGAAAAGTCAAGAAAGTTATGCCGGCCCTCAACGCCGCTTTCGTGGATATCGGGGACAACAAGGACGCTTTCATCCACTATCTGGATCTTGGCCTGAATTTCAAGGCATTTGACTATTTCACAAGACAGATCAACACCCAGAAGGATCTTCAGACCTTCTACTCCAAAGTAAGGATCGGTCCGATACTCGAGAAAGAGGGGAGGATCGACGAAGTGCTCTCGCCGGGCCAGCAGATTGTCGTTCAGATAGTCAAGGAGCCTATATCAACAAAGGGCTCAAGGCTTACGGCGGAAATTTCCATAGCAGGAAGAAATATTGTCCTGCTTCCTTTTGCAGATAAGGTAAGCATATCGCAGAAGATCTCCTCCAAGGAGGAGAAGAGGCGTCTGGAACGCCTGGTGCAGAGTATTCTGCCCAAGAATTACGGAGCCATCATCAGAACTGCGGCAGAAGGCAAAAAGGCCGCCGTTCTGGATGCAGAGCTCAGTTCATTGATAGAAAAATGGGAAGGAGGGTGCCGCAAGCTGCAGACTAGCCGTCCGCCGCAACTCCTTTTCACAGAGAACAGCAAGACCACTACAATCCTCAGAGACCTTCTGAACGACTCGTTCTCTTCCATAGAGGTTAACGATGAGTCAACCTTCTATGAAATAAGAGACTACATCAGAACCATCGCTCCCGAGAAAGAGAAGATCGTCAAGCTCTACAAGGGAGAAATGCCTATACTGGACTATTTCGATGTCACAAGGCAGATCAAGGGTTCGTTCGGAAAGGTGGTTCCCCTGAAAAAGGGTGCGTACCTGATTATAGAACACACTGAGGCATTGAATGTTGTAGACGTTAACAGCGGAACCCGCGTAAAGAAGGGCGTTGAGCAGGAGGACAATACCTTCGAGGTCAACACTCACGCCGCGGACGAGATTGCCCGTCAGATGAGGCTCAGGGATCTGGGCGGAATAGTCATAATAGACTTCATCGATATGGACAACGCAGACAACCGCAATAAACTCTACAAGCACATGCAGGAGCTGATGCAGGGCGACAGGGCCAAGCATAACATATTGCCTCTGACCAAGTTCGGCCTAATGCAGATTACCCGCCAGAGGGTCCGTCCGGCAACTGAAATCAAGGTTAACGAGACTTGTCCAATGTGCCACGGCACGGGCGAGATTGCTCCAAGCCTGATAGCCGACGAGGCCCTTGAAAGACAGCTGGCGTATTACACCAAGGAAAGGAAGATATTCTCTTTCATCCTGACGCTGAATCCTCTGTTCGAAGCTTATCTTACAAAACGCAAAGGATTGTTCCACAGTATCATAAAGGACTGGTGCAGGAAGTATTCCTGCTCTATCAAGACCAGGACCGATACTGATCTTCCACTGCTGGACGCCCACTGGAGCGATAAGGCAGGCAATCCTTTGGACCAGGAGTAGAATTTCTCGGCGACTGAAGTTGATGCGGCCTCTAGAAAACGGAGAGCCGCATCTTCTTTTCTATGTCTTTGAGAGCCAGGTCTCCGATGCTGCCTATGTGGGTGTGGTTCAAAGACTTTACATTCATTTTCTCCTTGGGGAATTCAAAGGTTTTCCCGGCAACTTCTTTTGCCACCTCTTTGTAGGCCTGACGGAAAGGCTGCCCTGCCAGAACCCTTTGGTTAACTTCCTCGACAGTGAAGATTGGACTGTAGAGAGGATTCTTGAAAATGTCCTTGGAAACCTTGATGTTTTCAATCATCAGGGCGGCCATCTGAAGGCAGGTGTGAGTCTTTTCAAGGGCTGGCATAATGACCTCCTTAAGCAGTTGGAAATCTCTATGATAGCCGTGCGGCAGGTTTGCCGTGAGCAGAGCGGTCTGGCCGTAGCAGGAAGAAATCAGGTTGCAGTTTCCCCTTATCATTTCCCAAACGTCCGGATTTTTCTTGTGCGGCATTATGCTGCTTCCGGTTGTAAGGCTGTCCGGAAAGCTAATGAAGGAGAAGTTAGGGCAGGAGAACAGGCAGCAGTCCTGGGCCAGTTTGTTGAGAGTGCCGGCTATCTGGCCGATTGCCGCAGCTATAGCCCTTTCAGTTTTCCCTCTCCCCATCTGGGCATATATAGAGTTGAAACTCAGGGTGCTAAACCCGAGCAGCCTTGCCGTGAGTTTTCTGTCCAGAGGGAAGGAGTTGCCATATCCGGCTGCGCTTCCAAGCGGATTCTGGTCTGCGATTCTGTATGCCGCTCCAAGCATAACCATATCGTCCGCCAGACTTTCAGCGTAAGCTCCCAGCCAAAGTCCAAAGGAAGACGGCATTGCAGTCTGGAAATGAGTGTATCCCGGCATCAGGACATCCTTGAGCTTCCGGCTCTGCTTTACAAGAAGCTTGAACAGGTGAAGGACCTCGTCTCTTATCTTCAGGCATTCGTCCTTGAAGAAAAGTTTCAGGTCCACTGCCACCTGGTCGTTGCGGCTTCTTCCGGAATGGATCTTTTTACCGGTGTCTCCAAGTTTCTCGGTAAGAAGCAGTTCCACTTGTGAGTGAATGTCTTCCACGCCATCTTCCAGACAGAATTTTCCGTTTTCAATGTCAATCAGGATTCCGTCCAGGGCATCGCTGAGCTTTGACAGTTCTTCAGTTGTAAGCAGCCCGATTTTCTCCAGCATCGCGATGTGGGCTTTGCTTCCCTGTATATCATATTTTGCAAGTTTGAGGTCCAGTTCCCTGTCTTTCCCGACAGTGAACTTTTCCGCCTTTTCTTCAAAATTTCCGCCTTTGTCCCAAAGTGTAGCCATTATAGTTTTGTTTGCAAGTGTTTTAAAATCAGTGAATATCCCTTAATTCCGCCGGCGATTTCGCTCTTTGTTATGTATTCTTCGGCCTTGTGGCTGCGGGAGCTTTCCCCGGGCCCGATCTTTATAGCCGGAACAGGAAGTCGGGACCAGTCTGAAGAAGTGGGGGAGACATAAGTTTCTATGCCAAGCTCTTGCACTGTCTCCAATAGCGGACTTCCCTCCGGGGTTACACAGCACTTGTGCTTGAGGTTTCTGGCTTTCAGTGTGCTGGCGGTTTTGGCCGAAAGAATCTTCACTATTTCTTTAGGCCTGTACTTTTCGTTGAACCTTATGTCCACGACAAAAGTGCACCTGTCCGGAACAATATTGTGAGCCGAGCCTGCATTTATCTGCGTTACAGAAAGATGCGTAGGGCCAGTCACGTCTGACTTCCTTCTGAAGTTGAACTTCCGTAAGGTTTCTATGTCTTTGAGGGCATTATAGATCGCATTGTCAGGGCCAGGGTGGGCAGCGTGGGAAAGGGTACCTTTTGAGGTTGCGTCCAGAACCAGAAGGCCTTTTTCTCCAACTGCAGCCTTCATCCCCGTAGGTTCTCCAACCACGGCTAAATCAGGCATCGGGATATCTTTCTGTTTCTTAATGTATTCCAGAAGGGCAGGAAGACCGTTCTGTCCGCCGTTTTCCTCTTCTGCGTTTAGCGCAAGAAGCAGGTTGGGGCCGCCTTTTGCCTTTGAGTGTCTTAGGAAAGCCTCCAGCATGCAGACCACGCAGCCACCATCGTCGTTTGTCCCTAGGCCATAGAGCTTTCCGCCTTTCCAGACTGGAGTGGGGGAGGTGCCTTCAGACGGTTTGACAGTGTCTATATGTGCGCACATCAGCAGGGTTTTCTTTCCTTGAGACGGAGAGTACAGAAGGATATTGTTCTTTATTCCGGCCACCGTGACCTTTTTCTCCAGTCTCTCGTCTTTCAGCAAGGAAAGGATTATCTTCTTCAGAAAAGCGCTCCTGGCCTCCTCCCTGGTGGAAGGGGCGGGGATGGAAACCATTTCTTCCAATAGGGCTATTGCCCTGCAGCCCAGTTCCTTGCTTTTCATTTTTTGTCGCTGAGGCTGTAATAAATCTTGAGAGGGTTTGCAAGTACCCTTGTAAATCCTATAACATCCTGAGCGGTGAAGGATTTGTTGTCTTCTCCGTAAGCGCCGAACCTGGAGTCCATCAGGTCATAAGGGCTCTCGCATCCCAACGCCTGGAAGCAGTAGGGCCTGAGTTTTACATAGACAGTTCCGGTCACGTTCTTCTGGGTGCTTTCCAGGAAGGCTTCCATATCCCTGGCTGTAGGGTCCAGATACTGGGCTTCGTGCATCAGCTGTCCGTAATACGCTGATATATGGTCTTTCCAGTTGAGCTGTCCCTTTACCAGAACGTGCTTTTCCAGAAGATGATGAGCCTTGATGATGATCAGCGGAGCCGCGGCTTCGAATCCGACCCTTCCCTTTATTCCGATAATAGTGTCTCCAGTGTGGATATCCCTTCCGATGCCGAATGCGTTTGCAATCGAGGCGATTCTGCGGATTGCTTCAACAGGACTCATTTTGACCCCGTCCACCCCAACTGGTTCTCCCTTCAGGAAATCTATGCTCAAGATTTTTTCTTTCTTTTCTGTAACATGGTGAGGATAAGCCTCTTCGGGAAGATATCCGTCCGAGTGCAGAGTTTCCTGGCCGCCTATGCTTGTTCCCCAGATTCCCTGGTTGATGGAGTATTTGCTTTTCTTCCACGAGAAGTTGAAGCCCTTGCTTTTCAGGTAGTCAATCTCGAACTTCCTCTGGAAATTGTTGTCCCTGACAGGTGCTATTATTTCGATTTCCGGTGCAAGTACATCGAAAATCAGGTCGAAGCGTACCTGGTCGTTTCCGGCTCCCGTACTGCCGTGGGCTACATAACCGGCCTTTTTCTTCTTGGCAATCCTTAAAACTTCCAGTCCCTGGAACACTCTTTCGCTGCTGACGCTAAGCGGATAGGTGGCGTTTTTCAGGACATTTCCGAAAATCAGGTACTTTATACCTTTATTATAATAGTCTTCAACGATGTTTGAGCAGGTATGGGTTTTAGCGCCCAGTTCCATGGCCCTTTTCCGGATCTCTTCCTCTTCCTCTGGGGAGAAGCCTCCGGTGTTTACGAATGCGGTATGAACCTCATAACCTTGTTCCTTGAGGTAAGGGACACAGAAAGACGTGTCCAGGCCTCCGCTGAATGCCAGTACGATTTTCTTTTTCATATTTCCTGTTGTTTTTGCTGTTTCTTTTCATCTGCCGGATCGTAAAGCAAGGCGGTGCAAAGACATATCTTGCAGTCGTTCCTCTGCAGTATATCATAGTTTGGGCATCCGTAGCATCCTTCCCAGAATTCCTGTTCCGAAGTCAGCTCAGAGAAGGAAACCGGCTTGAATCCCAATTCGTTATTTATCTTCATAACAGCCAGTTGCGTGGTTATACTGAATATTTTTGCATAGGGGTACATTTCTCTGGAAAGCTCGAATATCCGTCTCTTTATCTGCCTGGCAAGTCCGCTCCTCCGGTACTTGGGAGCTACTATCAAACCTGAGTTTGCAACAAACTTGGTATGGCTCCAAGTCTCTATGTATGAGAAACCTGCAATTGTTCCATCCTCGTCCAGGGCGATTATGGCCTTGTGGTTTTCCATCTTGTCCTTAATGTATTCCGGGGTTCTTATGGCAAGCACAGTCCCTCTTTCCTTTGAAGACCCTTCCATCATTTCAACGATTTTTTCAGCGTACTTGAAATGGCTCTGGTCTGCTACTGCAATATTGACTTTCATTTTTTATATTGTGTGATTATATAGTGGTCCTATAGTGTAAAATAGACTGTAATCCACCTGATTATAGCTATATGAAAATATGAGTGTGTGAACACTCTAAAAGAAGGCACCTCTCGCGGGACACTGGAATCAGTGACCTTGACGGGGTGCTCAAGATCGGACTCTTAGATAATTTCTAACAGAATGAAATATGAAAATTTTTTCTGTCACGATGCAAAAGTATAAAAATATCTTTTCAACGCACTATACAAAGGATTATTTTTGTCTAGAAAGTGTAAGTTTTGCCCCGGAAAGAAATTTTTTGGAAAATTTTTTGCAAAAAGATTTGGCGGTATGAAAAAAGTGTTTACCTTTGCAGCCCGTTTCGGCCAAATTTTATGGAAGGAACAGTTCATTGACATTTTGAAGACAAGCAGCAAACCTTTAAAAGGTTTTCCAATTAGTACAAGGAAAAAAGAGCGTCAGATTCTTTTGAGAATCGAGCGGGACAG
>JAFYZX010000110.1 GCA_017548505.1 Bacteroidales bacterium
GTTATGGTTGAATCTTTTGTTGATGTGGAGTCTGTGGGATATTCAAGGGTATCGGGGTCTTTTTGGCCGGTCTCTATGTCATAGATTTCATCGTTGTGGGAATCAATGTAGAGGAGATATACCTGGGCGGTGTTGTCTTCGTCTCCAGGGTCGATGCTCAGGATAATGCAGCCAAGAGGGGCGGCGCCATAATAGATGAAATAGTCTGACTGGTACTTGCACATTTCTTTCTCTATGGCTTTCATTTCATAACCGTCGCCCTTTCTGAAAGGAGGCTCAAAGAGTTCCACGGTATCAGGAGGGCCGTAGAGGGTGGTGAGGCTGTCTTTGACGCGGAAGTATTCAGATTCCACTTCTGCCCAGGAAGTGCGGTCCGGGAAGGAGAGTGATACTCGGCGAACAAGCCTGCTCCGTGGGGTGCCGCCAACAGTAATCTTAACCGGTTTATCCTGGTAAGTGCCGCTCAAAAAGATATAGTTCCCGTCTCTTTGGGTCTCTTCAAATCCCAGAGTCTTGAGGGTGTCTGCATAAGAAATGTAGTTGCCGGCTATGGGGATGCTCAGAAAGGGCAAGTGCATAAGCTGCTTGTTCTTTTCAGCTATATTTTTGATGTCTTGGGAGTAAGTAAGAAGCTTCTTTACGGAACGGCAGGACTGGCAAGACTGGAGGGCAGAGCACAGGAGAAGTGCGGACAATAATACTGCAGTTATGCAAGCGAGCCGTTTCATATTTGGGCGGATCTTGAGATTGTGTGTGCGTTTTCTGGAATTGTTCCTTGCTGGAGAACACTCAAATTTACGAAATTTTACAATCGGGGGCAAATACGATTACAGGATTGACAAGAAGTGAAGGTTTTTTTGAGGTGATGGGTTGACTTTTGGGTTGGGCGAGGGTTATATTTGCAGAGGCTTATTGTTTGAATATGAAAGGGTTTGAAAAGTACATTTTGGGGCTATGCCATAAGAAGGAGGGTATTTCCATTGAGTTCAAATCTGCCAAGGGAGGATTTCCAAGGAGTTTCTGGGAGACTTATTCAGCTTTTGGAAATACATACGGCGGTATTATTGTCTTGGGCATACGCCAGAAGAACGGAGAATTTATTCCGGACGGGATGAGTGAGGACGAAATAGCCAAATACAAGAAAGAATTTTGGGATCTGGCGCATAACAGGAACAAGGTTAGCGTTTGTTTGCTGAAGGAAGATGATGTTTATGACGGGGAGTTTAATGGCTGCCATTTTTTGGTTTTCTGCATTCCCCGGGCCTATTACACCTATCGCCCGGTTTATCTTACCCTGAATCCTTTTGGACACACATACAAGAGGAACCACGAGGGAGACTATCTCTGTTCGGAGGACGAGGTTAGGCATATGTTCACGGATGCGGAGAGCGCAAAGAATCCTTATGACGGCCGCCTGTTAAGGAATTACACTCGCGAGAATGATCTGGATTCAAATACGATCCTGCGTTACAGGTCCCAATTTAGCTCTCTACATAGCAGCCATCCGTGGAATAATCTTACTGAAGATGAGTTTCTGAGGAAAATCGGAGCAATAAAGACAGACAGAGAAACCGGAGAGGAGTGGGTTACGTTTGCCGGGATTGTTATGTTTGGGACGGAACTGGCCATAAGGGAGGCTGCTCCCAATTATTATGTGGACTACAAGGAGAAGTTGAATTCTAAGATCAGATGGACAGACAGAATCTATCCAGATGGTAAGTGGGAACCTAATCTGTACTCTTTCTATTCGAGGGTGTTCCCTAAGATTACTCAGGTGCTTCCCGTTCCGTTCAGACTGGACAAGAAGATGAACCGTATCGACGAGACTTCTGCTCACGAGGCTATTAGAGAGGCCATCTCAAATTGTTTGATTCACTGTGCATATAACCAACAGGGAAGTATTCTCATTGAGAAAAGAAAGGACTGTCTTATGTTTTCCAATCCTGGTTCCATGCTGGTTTCCGTGGAAAGATTCCTTGAAGGGGGGCTTAGCGAGTGCAGAAATCCAAATCTTCAAAGAATGTTCTCATTGATTGGTATTGGAGAAAGGGCTGGGAGCGGTGCTGACACCATTTCCAAGGGGTGGAAGGAGAACAGGTGGCCTAAGCCGGAAATCAAAGAAGAAGTGCTCCCGGATCGTGTCATTTTAACGCTTCCGTTCCCGATAGGCACTTCACCTTCTGGTTCACCTTCAAGTTCACCTTCAAGTTCACCTTCTTCGACCACTGGAACGACCACTGAAACGACCACTGGAACGACCACTGAAACGACCACTGAAACTTCAAAATCAACAACAGAACTCCCAAAATCAGCAATAGAAACTTCTGAAACTGGACTGAAAATCATTTCTATAATAAAAAACAACCCCCGATCCACATTACTGGAAATCGCACAAAAAATGCAAATTTCCAAGTATGCGGTTAAGGGGTATATTGCTTATTTAAAGACAGTTGGAAAGATTTATAGATTAGGGAATGGAAAGTCCAAAAGATGGATTGTAAACGATAATCTCGCGAGTGGTGTCGATGGCACAATAAAACCGGATGATGTCATATTAAAATCCGATGATGTCATATTAAATGGCACAATAAAACCAGACGATGTCATATTAAAATCCGGTGATGTCATATTAAATGGCACAATAAAACCAGACGATGAGAGTGAAGATTTTACCTCGGTAATCGTTGATTATTTAAAGAAGAACCCTAATGCAAGTGCAAGTGAAATAGCAAAATCAATTGGCTTGTCTCAAAGAACCATCTATAGGTATCTCACAATGCTAAAAGAAAAAGGCACTATTAGCCGAACAGGTTCCAAAAAGGACGGACAGTGGGTGGTAAACGACGGCAGCCTGTCGGATGGATAAATTCAAGAAAACCACCTGGGTGGGATGCCCGGGTGGTTTCAAGAATGGGAGAGGATGAATAACGCGGATGCTTTTTTTGCTTGGATTATTTACCTGTAATTCTCCACGTAATCAATCAGGCCGATTCCAAAGAAGGCCAGAATCATTCTAAATGTGCGTTTCATAACCACTAACTCTTTAATACAATGTGTAACACTTAATACACTGCAAAAGTATAGTGGCGGTTTGACAGGTTTTGTCAAGAATAAAAATTACCTGATTACCTGGGTGAATTCAGGTTGCTGGCCGTCAAGGACGGTTACGTAAACCTTTACAGGGCCCATTGGCGGGAGCTTGGCGTCAGGGTTGTCTTCACGTGGAAGCGGAACGGCGGTGAAGAGGTACTCGGTTCCGCCAGGGATGGTGCGCTGAGAGACGGATTCTGCCTTGGCGTTGAGCATCGGGTAGCCGTTGACAGCGGCATCGAAGATAGCGGCCTCTTCTTCGGTTGCAGGATGCTGCTGTGGGAAGTCTTCCAGCTTGGTGAATTCTCCTTCAATGAAGCCGTTTTCCTTGAGGAAGCGGTCTATTTCATCCTTGATCCTGGATAGTCTTGCGGCACGAACACCGTAGCCGTTTTGGATGTCTGCGGTTGGCTGCTTGGCCTTGAGGTCCTTTACGCTGGAATCAAGACCGCCGCTGCCAAAGGTGCAGAAAGGCACAACCTTTTTGCCGGAAAGGTCGGTCTGGTTAAGGAAGGTGGCAACAGGAGGAGCGTAGGTGCCGAACCAGATCGGGTAGCCCAGGAAGATAACGTCGTAATCTGCGATGTTGCGGGTTATCGGTTTGATTTCCGGGAGGATACCCTCTTCCCTCTCCTTGCCGCTGCGCTCGATGGTGGCCTGGAAGTCTCCATCGTAAGGGACGGTTGCCTCGATGGCATCAATGTCTGCGTTGAGGCGGGCCTGGAACTCCTCGGCCACGGCCTTGGTGTTGCCCGTCTGGGTATAATACAGAACCAGGTATTTTGGTTCCGGTTTCTTTTCTGTGCAGGATGCCGCGAAAATCATTGCTGCAAGGATTATTAAAATCTTTTTCATATTTATTTCTTTGTGGCTTAATACTCACGCATTGACTCAAACGGGGTGGTGGTATCTTCTCCGGCTTTCTTGTAGTCTCCATTGAAGCCGTCTCCGCGGCCCTCAACGATGCCGGTGAAGGTGCCAAGAACGTCTCCGTTAGGAGAAAGTTCCTCAAAGACAACCTTGTTGTAGCCGTTAGGATTAGGCTCGTTCCCCTTGATCAGGAGGCCGGTAACAGGGAAGTCACGCGGATCGGCAGGATCGTATGTTACATAGCCGCAGATCTGGCCGTCGCTGACCTTGTCCCATTCAATGGTAAAGTGGAAAGTTGCATCAGTTTCACCAACCTTTCCCTTGTAGATCCAGAGGTCGTCATCGGTGAGGAGAAGTTCCATATCTCCAAAAGAAGAAGGGATAACTGCCTCCACAGGCTCTTCCATAGGCATGGATTCCAGGCAGAGGGCATCTGTAACATCCTGGGCGTAAAGGGTTCTGTCTGAGTGTGTCATCTTGCTTTTGTCTCTGCAGGAAACAAAGCAAACCGCAATGATCAGTGTGGCGGTAAAGAGTAGGAGCTTTTTCATGTGTGTATGTATTTGTGATTTTTTCTTCCCGTTTAAGGTTATCCTAATAATTTGCTGACGGCAGCGGCGTCCAGAGCCCAGTTGTAAGTAAATCTGAGGGCGGGGTCTGCGTCATTTTCTTTGTCTGTAATTGTAAGGTGCTGGGCCTGGGCCTTAAGCTGGAGGAGCTCCCCTACCTTGAGCTTGTTTTTAAGGCGGCGGAGAAGGGAGTCTAAGGCAGAAGTGTCCAGTTTGCCAACAACCTGGGCGGTGAAAGGCATCTCCAGCCAGGTAATTTCCCGATTGTCAATGTCCAGAACGCCGAATACAAGGCCTTTTTCAAGGTTGCCTTCACTGATGCGGACAATGTGCTGAACGGTGGAAGGATCGTAGGCAACACCGGTCTCGTTGGAGATGGTCATAGGGAAGGCGGAATTCATCCAGCCTACCATCAGGTTCGGGGAAATGGCACCGTGGGAATAGGCGTTGCAGGAAAAGGCAACGAACTTGGCACCTGTTTCCTGGAGTTCAGGAATGGTGAGCTCGATGTATTCCGCGGTGCCGACCTGGTCCGGGATGTTGCGGATGTCTCCGGAATGCTTTGCACCGGGAAGGGAGAGGTTGAAATAACCGCAATCCTCCCTGTGACCGTCCTTGTAGCAGATGGCAACGCTAAGGTCCATATCCAGATGCTGGGCCTTGAGGCCGACTCCCCACTGCATGAACAGGCGCACGGCATCTCCCTCAACCTGGAAGCGGGTGCCCTGAAGGGCGGCGGAAGCATCCTGAATGGAGGATGACCTGTCGCCGACACTAACGGGGATGTCGTAGAGGGCCTTGTCTATGAAGATCTTACCGCTGGTGGAAGAAAGGTCTTCTTTTTGGAAGCGGCTTGTCATGGCATCCTTGTAGAGGCTCCAGACGGAACGCTTGAGGGATTCTCTCTGCTCAGGGGTGAAATTGTCCAGCTTCTTGTTGTAAGGTATGGACTTGGTGCTTCCCGTAAGCGGACGGGCAATCCTTTGGGCATCGGTGTCAAAGTAAAGGTCTGCGGCGTTTGCAAGGGAAAGGACCAGACGAGGCGGAACCTTGTCCAGAATATCCCTGAAAGCCTGGATTGTTGGATTTGGGCCGAGCCTCAGCATAATGGAGAAGAGGCTACGGGCAAATGTGCCTGGCCGCTGCTTCAGGAGGGCCAGGGCCTTATTGTAATCCACGCAGCCGCAGTTGATGCCGAGAGCCTTGTCCAACTGGCCTTTCCAGACAGAATAATCGTCCTTGTAGAAAGTGTCCAGAAGACGGTTCAGGCGCTCGTAGCCGGGTTTACGGGAATATTCGCCGAGGCGGAGTTCACGAATCATCCTTACCCACATTCCCCTCTTTGGATGCATAATCTCGCAAGCCTCGTCCGCATCCATTTCCAGGGCGTTAAGCCACTGGGCTACAGTGCGGCAGGTTTTGCGGTCGTACTTAAGCTTGAGGTTCTGCTTCATCACCGCCTCAGCCTCCTTGGTTTTGTCCAGGGATGGCCACATGTGGGAGTTCAGTTTGCCGGCGTGCTTTATCAGGACCTTTGGTTCCAGTATCTGCGTTTTCTTCGTTTTCTTGTACCAGAGGTAGCGGAGGATATCTGCAGGGCTTGTAAGGTACGGGATGGCGGCTTCCGCCCTGTCTGCCTGGACAAGGGCGTCTACCACATACATTCTGGTTTCCTTCATTCCTATCTCCACTCCTTCCGGAAGCCCAAGGGCAACTATCAGAGTCTTGAGGCTCTCCGCCTGGGTGCCGTCCAGGGGAACGGTGGATTCCAGAAGGGAAAGCTTAAGGTTTTCAAGGTCCTGGAGAGTCATTAGCCTCAGCGATTTCTTCTTTGAGCCCTGGCCCTTGTAGACATAGTTTGAAGTCTTGAACGGGGTGCCGCAGAACGGGCAGCCGTTGTACCTTTCGAGAGGGAAGGTTCCGTCCGGGATGAAATGCCCGCAAGGGAGCGTAGTGCCGCTCATGTGGTCCCTGCCGCCAAGATAGTTTGCATAGAAGGTTATGCAGTGGTCTATGAAGGACTCTCCGGTTGGAGTGTCCCAGCCCTTGACAAGGGGCATCCAGTTGAGGTTGATGCCCAGGGCGGTGTCTATCGCTGCTGTAATATCGCCGAGATAAGATTCGGGAACTGTCTTGAGGGCTGCCAGAAGGTCTTCCTCCGCGACATAGCCTTTTTCAGAGAGGCTGAGAAGGAAGGCGGCAAGTTCCCTGGAGATTTCCCGGGTGTGGGAGAGAGCCTTGCGGTCCACGTCTGCAAAGATGGCGTTATATCGCAGAGCTACCGCCAGAAGCTTTTTGTTTCTGTCTGTCGTTTCCATATTTAAAACAACGGAAATTGCCGGTCTGAAAAATGAAACCCGAGGGTCTCGCAAGTGAAGTAAGACCGGCTTGGTCCGTTGTAACGCAAATATAATGAAAAATCGTCTAAATGTCTGTAGGAGCGGAGTCGTCCTCAGGCTTGGACGGGTCGTCTATCGGGAACTCCATATCCTCCGGCGTGAATTCAGGCGGGCCGGAAGAGGTCTTCGGCGTCTGCATCGGCCGCACGATGTACCTCTGGTAGTAGGTCAGCAGCAGTGTGGTCAGAGGCAGGGCGATGATCATTCCCAGAATGCCCAGGAGGCTTCCCCAGATTGAGAGCGAGAGCAGAATAATCGCCGAGTTGAGTCCTGTTACCTTGCCCATAATCTTAGGAGTGAGGATGGTGTCCTGGATGGTCTGCACAATGGCAAACACAATCAGAACGGAGAGCATTATCATCCAGAAGCTCTGCCCGGTGTCCGCGGCCTTGACGGCAGCCAGCATTGTAAGAGGCAGGAAGCTGGCTATCTGGAGGTAAGGCACCATATTCAGGATGCCGATGAAAATACCCATTGCCACGGCCATCGGGAATCCTATGATGAGGAATCCTATGCAGAACAGGATTCCAACGCAGAGTGCCACGCAGGCCTGGCCGCGGAAATACTTGTTCATACCGTCCTCTATATCGGAGACAAGATTGCGGACCGGTTTTCTCCAGCGCTCCGGGAGCAGGTTTTGCCATCCGTCTGCAAGCTTCTCGTAATCAAGCAGTATGAACAGCAGGTAAAGCAAGCCCATCGTAACGGCGAAGAGTCCGGTGATGGCTCTGAAGGAACCTGTTATCACGCTCCAGATCTTTGGCATGGATTCCTGGACTACACTCAGGATACCGTCTATGGTGAATGCGCTCTTCAGGTGCTCCACGTCCAGATGGCTTCTCAGAAAATCTTTTATGGTTGCGGAAAAGCCTCCGGATTCATAATCGCTCTGAAGATAGTTCACAAGCATTCCCTTGACCTTCATAATCTCCTGGATCATAGGCGGGAATATCAGAAGGAACAGGCCGTACAGCACTCCTCCCACCACAATGAACGCCGCCAGAATTGCCAGGATGCGGTATTTGAACCGGCACTTGTACTGGAAGAAACTTACCAGAGGATACATAAGGTAAGCAATCAGCCAGGCAATTCCGAACGGCAGCAGCACGCTGCTCAGACGCTTCAAGAGGAAGAATGCGCCTATAACCAGAAGGATTATGACACACCACCGTATGAAGCGGTCGAATGTGATTGTCCTTTTCCAGAGATTTTCCATAAAGAAACCGTTTCTTAGATGCACAAATTTACCAAAAAATGTTATCTTTGGGCAGAAGAAACACTTAATTGACGAGCTATGAAATTCAGATGGTTCAGAAATTTCCTCAAAGGCTGCTCCCTGACGACTGCCTTGTTTGTGTTTACAGCTTGTTACGGAACCCCTCAGGGCTACAAGATGGAGGAGCCTGTAGATGAAGAGGAAATCGTTTCGGAAGTAACGGAACAGGACAGCACCGTCACTGTGGATGATGCTCAGACCGAGAAAACCGCAAGCGCAGAGCCAGAAGAGGGTAAAGGATAATGAATCCCCTCCTTTTCCGGCAGTTCCGCAAGCTCGAGACTAATGTTCACGAGCTTAATTATCTTTTCTGGGAATGTACTCAGCGATGCAATCTCTCCTGCAGGCATTGCGGGAGCGATTGTTTTACATCCGCCAAGGATCAGGACATGCCTCTGGAAGATTTCCTGAAGGCTCTGGACACAATTCCGAATACGCCCAAGATTAAATCGTCAAAAAAATCCTCCCAAAAGAATAACGTAGACCGCCTCATAGTTGTACTGACCGGAGGTGAGCCTCTTCTGAGGCCTGACATAGAGCAGGTTGGAAAGGAAATATCCAAAAGAGGATATTATTGGAGCATGGTTTCCAACGGCTTCTTCTACACGGAAGAAATGCACCGACGCCTGATGGCCGCCGGCCTGAAGGCAATAACTTTCAGCTTGGACGGAATCGGAGACACCCATAACTGGATGAGAGGCAATTCCAAGAGTTACAGTCACACAATCAAAGCAATAGAAATTGCCTCAAAGGAAAAGTATCTGGATCTTGATGTAGTCAGTTGCATCAACCGCCGCAGCATTGGCCAACTGGAAGAGATATACCAGACTTTATTATCGTTAGGAGTAAAAAAGTGGAGGCTTTTCACCATTATCCCTATAGGCAGGGCAAAAGATGATCCTCAGATGCATCTGACAAACTGTGAAATGGTTCGCCTGATGGATTTTATCGCTGAGAAACGCTCTAAAACCTCTACATTGGATGTAAGCTTCAGCTGCGAGGGATATCTTGGAAGATATGAGGAAAAAGTGCGTCCTGTGCGCCATTTCTGCCACGCCGGAATCAACATAGCGTCCGTGCTGATAGACGGCCGCATCTGCGCCTGCCCGAACATAGACCGCGATGTCTTCTCCCAGGGCAACATCTACAAAGACAACCTCTACGAAGTCTGGGAGAAAAAGTTCCAGGCTTTCCGCAACCGGGACTGGGCCCGCAAAGGCATCTGTAAAGACTGCCGCCAGTGGCGCAACTGCCTCGGAGGCGGAATGCACAACTGGCACGGGGACTGCTCCCAGGTTCTCAGCTGCCACTACCGCCGCACCGGAAACCGATAGGCCTCCTCAACTCCCCAAACCGCCATACCCAAAGCGAATATCCTCGACACCGAAACAAGCCGGGGCGATGGTATCTTGTAAGTAGTTGAGTTCTAAGTATATACAAAATAACCCTTCCTGAAGAAGAAGGGTTATTTTCGTCATCGCTGATTATCAGCGTGTTACAGAGCACCATCGCCCTGCGTCTCATCGCTGAGTCTTACTTTGCTTCAGCTTCTTTTGGGCAGTCCTTGTGCTGGCCATCGCACTCTGGCTTTCCTTCCGGGCAAGCCTCACCGTGATGAGGATGTTTAGGGCCCTTAGGTCCGTGGAAGAAAGGAACGGCCTTGGTTGCAGGGAATGCCTTGCTCCAAGCCTTCAGAGCCTTGCCGTCTGCAGCCTTGATTTCCTTAACCTGCTTTACGCTGATTTCAGGAACTGCAATCTCAGGGCACTTCTCAGGCTTTCCTTCCTTGCACTCAGGCTTTCCAGCCTTCTCGCACTCATGCTTGGTGGAATCGCAAGCTGCTTTCTCGCAGTTCTCGTGGTTGCCTTCGCACTCTGGCTTTCCAGCCTTCTCGCACTCTGGTTTTGCCTCTGGGCATTCAGCCTTGGTGGAATCGCACTCAACGCCTTCGCAAGCCGGCTTCTCTGGGCAAGCCTTCTTCAGAAGGATAACTACAAACTGTCCATCAACGCTCTTAGGGCCTTCGCACTCTGGCTTTGCCTCTGGGCAAGCCTTTGTGGAATCACACTCGTGCTTTGGAGCTTTCTCCTCTGGGCAGCACTCGTGGTTATTAGCCTCGCACTCCTTTGGATCCAGTCCGCAGTCGTGATGCTTTTCAGCCTTGGTGGAATCGCACTCCGGTTTTGGCTCCTTGTCCGTTACGAACACGTTCTCGATTTCCTGTCCCTCGATCTGGAAAGCGTCTGCTGTAACGCTCTCTGCAGATACTGCCTTTGCATACTTTACTACAACTGCTGCAGGCTGTCCGTCTGGACCTGCAACAAGGGCGGTTACGCTCTCAGGCTTTGCTGAGCAAGCAGAAAGGAGAAGGCCGGCAGCGGCTACTCCGATCACTGAAACGATAATGTTCTTTTTCATAACGCTTATGTTTTATTGTATTAACGATTTCTTTTTCTTCAACAAAGTTATCTTTTTGGAAAAAGAAGTGTCTGCGGCGGTGGCATATATCAGGTCAAATGGTTAAATTTGCGTTGAATCTTAACACTTTTGAAACACAGCGATATGAGCAAGGGCAAAATACTTCTGACCGGAGCCGCCGGATATATAGGTTCACATACCTGGGTGGAACTCTGCCAGGCAGGATACGAGGTTGTGGGAGTTGACAACTTCTACAATTCTGAAAGGGACGTGGTTGAACGCATAGGGAAAATCCTTGGACGGGATGTTCTGTTTGAGGAGGCGGACTGCTCTGACCTGCAGGCGTTTGGAAAAGTGTTCGAGAAGCATCCGGACATTGTGGGAGCCGTGCATTTTGCAGCATGCAAGGCAGTTGGAGAGAGCATCGACAAGCCACTGATGTATTACCGAAACAACATCGTTTCCCTGCTGAACCTGATAACCCTGATGACCGAAAAGGCAAAGGCAGCCAACATAGTTTTCTCATCTTCCTGCACCGTTTACGGGCAGCCGGACGAGGACCATCTTCCTATCGCCGAGGACGCTCCTCTGAAAAGGAGCCTTTCCCCGTATGGAAAGAGCAAGCAGATGGCGGAGGAGATTCTTTCAGACAGCGTGATTGCGTTTCCTCATCTGAAGGTTTGCGCTCTGAGGTATTTCAATCCGATTGGAGCCCATCCGTCTGCACTTATTGGAGAACTGCCAAGGGGAGTTCCGCAGAACCTTGTGCCTTTTGTCACTCAGACAGCCGCAGGGATAAGAGACCATCTTAACGTCTTCGGAGACGATTACAATACTCCGGACGGCAGCTGCATAAGGGATTACATCTATGTGGTGGATCTTGCAAAGGCACACGTAAAGGCTATCGACAAGCTTGTTGGAGAGACTGAGGTCCATCCTGTTGAGGTAACGGACGAGCCAACTTACATTGATGCCGCAAAGACCGGCAGATGGTATATCTATAACCTGGGAACAGGAAGAGGATTATCCGTGCTGGAACTTGTTCACGGCTTTATGAAGGCCACTGGAGTAAACCTTCCATACGAGATTGCCCCAAGGCGACACGGAGATATCGAACAGGTATGGGCAGATCCGCACAAGGCGGAAAGGGAACTGGGCTGGAAGGCAGACACCCCTATCGAGGATGTACTCCGCTCCGCCTGGAACTGGCAGAAAACATTATAGCAGCACTTACTTACAGGTTTATTGAGAAATAAACCTGTAAGTTATTTGGCCGAGTTGGGGGTCGGGAGAGGTATCGCTCTTGGAGAATCTTGAACGCCGTGCGGCATCCAGCGCGGCGTTTCTTATGCACTCGTCTGGAACGGAAGCATCGGGCACAACAAGGGCCTTCTGGACATAGCCGTTCTGCCCGACATAAATCTGTATTGTTACATCTCCTCCGCCACGGCATTTATAGACAGGAATAGGCAGGGAAAAGGCCCTGCGGCCTTCCAGTATCCAGTAGAGCACGGAAGGGCCCTTGTATGCGGGCGCTTCCTCCTTTTTCTCCTCGTATTTAGCAGCGGAAGGAACGTCATCCACTCCGTCTGTCGGAATCTTGGCGGCATCCTTGATTCTCTGCTGGAGATCCTCTGCGTCTTTGTAGAGCTTATCCGCGTCTGTGTTGCGGTCGTCCTTGAGCTGGGAAGTGCTGCGGTTTACGGCCACGGCCCTGTAGGTTGTAACGGGACGGCCGGCAATCTGGTCTTCCAGCTGGGCCTTGGCGATGGCTTTGATTTCCTCCTGGAGCCTCTCCTGTTCTTCCTGACGGCTTTTGGCAATCTGGCCTTCGGAATCGGTGACAAAAGAGATTTCCCCTTTCCTTACGGTGGAAATGGAAATAATCAGAAGTATGATTACAAGAACCAGATGAAAGATGATGGTAAGGTAAAGACCGGCACGGCGGCTCAGTTTGTCTGATCTGGCAAACCGGTCGATGTCCTGGTCAGATATCATCTTTTTTTCATCCATTATTCTCCGCGAGTCAGGAGAGCCTTTTCTATTGTCGCGATAATTATGCTGATAGCCACTCTGTTATGGCCGCCTTGAGGAACAATGATGTCTGCATAGCGCTTGCTCGGCTCGATGAACTGAAGGTGCATCGGCTTTACGGTTTCCTGGTAGCGCTTGAGAACCTGCTGGATGGTCTTTCCGCGCTCTTCTATGTCTCTCTGGATAACCCTTCCCAGGCGGTCGTCGGCATCCGCATCGACGAAGATGGAAATGTCGAAGAGTTTTCTCAGTTCCTCGTTGGTGAAGACAAGGATACCCTCAACGATGATGATGGTGGCAGGCTCCACGTGAACGGTCTCCGTGGTTGAACGGGAGCAGGTTATGTAGGAATAAACCGGAGACTCGATTGCCTGTCCGCTGCGGAGTTTCTGAAGGTCCGACACCAAAAGGTCCCAGTCTATGGAGTTTGGATGGTCGAAGTTGTTGGCCGCCTTCTGCTCCGGGGTCAGATGGCTGCTGTCCTTGTAGTAGGAATCCTGGGAGATTACCGCTACGTCTTCCTCCTTGAGGAGGTTCTTTATCTTTCTTACGACCGTTGTCTTGCCGGAACCTGTTCCGCCGGCTATTCCTATGATCAGCATACTTATGTTGTTTTTTAGTTTTTCTGTTTAGAATTCAGCGTTTTTCGGAGTTCTAGGGAACGGAATCACGTCGCGGATGTTCTGCATTCCGGTAACGAACAAAAGCAGACGCTCGAATCCCAGGCCGAATCCGGCGTGAGGGCAGGTTCCCCATCTTCTGGTATCAAGGTACCACCAGAGGTTTTTGGTATCCATCTTTAGTTCGTTGATGCGGTTCATTATCTTCTCGTATGAAGACTCCCTTTCGCTACCGCCAATGATCTCGCCGATTTTCGGGAAGAGGACGTCCATTCCGCGGACAGTCTTGCCGTCCTCGTTCTGCTTCATGTAGAAAGCCTTGATCTCCTTAGGGAAATCGGTGAGGATAACAGGCTTTCCGAAGTGCTTCTCAACCAGGTATCTCTCGTGCTCGCTCTGCAGGTCAGTGCCCCAGTGAACAGGGAACTCGAACTTCTCTCCGCTCTTTTCCAGAATGTCCACAGCCTCCGTGTAAGTCACTCTCTGGAAGGTGATTCCAACAACGCTCCTTAGTCTCTCTATCAGGCCCTTGTCAAACATATCGTTGAGGAACTGGAGATCTTCCGCGCAGTTGTCGAGAGCATACTGCACGAGATACTTTATGAAGTCCTCGGCGAGTTCCATGTTGTCGAAGTTGTCGTAGAAGGCCATCTCAGGCTCGATCATCCAGAACTCTGCCAAGTGGCGCGGAGTATTGGAGTTTTCTGCCCTGAAAGTAGGACCGAAAGTATAGATCTTGCCAAGAGCGGTTGCTCCAAGTTCGCCTTCCAGCTGGCCGCTTACGGTAAGGGCCGTCTGCTTGCCGAAGAAGTCCGTGGAGAAGTCCACCTCTCCCGTCTCCTTGTCCAGAGGAATGTTCTTGAGGTCCATGGTTGTAACCTGGAACATCTCGCCGGCACCCTCGCAGTCGCTCTCGGTAATCAGCGGGGTATGAAGGTAGAAGAAGCCGTGCTCGTTGAAATATTTGTGGATGGCGAAAGCCATGGCGTTACGGATTCTCATCACGCATCCGAAGGTGTTGGTCCTCATCCTGATGTGAGCGATTTCGCGGAGGAACTCCATCGAATGGCCCTTCTTCTGGAGAGGATAGTCTGCAGGATCAGCCTTGCCGTAAACCTCAATGCTGTCTGCCTGAACCTCCACGCTCTGGCCTTTTCCCATACTCTCCACCAGCTGGCCTTTAACGCACAGGCAGGCTCCGGTGGTAACGTCCTTGAGCTGCTCCTCTGTAAACTTCTCGCCGGAGCAGACAATCTGCATGTTGCGGATGGTGCTGCCGTCGTTAAGTGCAATGAAGCTTACGTTCTTGTTGCCTCTCTTTGTCCTTACCCAACCTTTTACAGTTACTTCAGAACCAGGCTGCTGGCTGAAAAGTTCCTTTATGCTTTTGCGAGTAAATTCTCCCATGGTAATATCTCCTTTTATCTTTTATTTCAAGTATTTTCTGATTGCGTCCGCCCAGATCTTGTAGCCTTCCTGGGTAATGTGCAGGCCGTCTCTTGTAATCTCAGGACGGAGCACCTGCTCGGAAGCCGGAAGGGCCAGGTCTGCAGGACCGTTGGTAAGCATCAGAGGATAGAGGTTGATGAAAGTGACCTTTTCCTCCTTTGCCATCTTCTCCAGCTTGGCGTTTATCTCCGAGAACATAGCGGTCTTGCCGGTCAGCAGGCGATAACGCTTGAAGCTCTCGTTGATTGGCAGAAGGCTCTGCAGATAGATCTTGGTGTTAGGGCTTTCCTTCTTTATCCTGCGTACGACATTTATGATGCCGTTGGCAATGGAATCGGCTGTGAGGTTGTGGCTTACGTCGTTTGCTCCGGTGAGGAAGAATATCTTCTTCGGATGGCCCGGAAGTATCTGGTCGAGCCTTGCGTCTATGCCGCCGAAAGTATCTCCCACGATGCCGCGGTTAAGGATGGCTCCGCCTTTTTTCTGGAGTGCCTTCTGAGTTTCCGGGAAGTAGGTTTCCCACTTTCCGCCCTCGGTCAGGGAGTTGCCCAGGAAAACTATGTCATTTTCATTTACAGGCCTTTCCATATCGAAGATTGCCTTCCTCTTGTAGTAATGGTCCGTATAGATTGGAGTGGCGTCCATCGCCTTCATTATGTTCTTAGGGATGTCCGTATTGTCTATCCTTCCGGCAAACATCTGGCTACCCGCTCCAACTGCAAATACAGGCACAGGAATTCCGGTGTGGCTCTTTGTGGACCATCCTATCCTGGCAGCTTTGTTAAGGGAATCTATTGCTTCCTTAGGCACTGGTTTTCCGTTAATTGCATCGTTGAACACCGTAAGGTCAAATGTATATCCCTTCTCCCTTCCGAGAGCAAGTCCGCCGGTCTCGTGGTCTGCGGTGATAACAATCAAAGTTTCTTCCGGATGCTGCTTGTAAAACTCGTATGCAACGCTTATTGCCTTGTCGAAATCTATGGTCTCGGTAATGACTCCGGCAGCCTTGTTGCTGTGGGCTTCCCAGTCTATCTGGCCGCCCTCGCACATGATGAAGAAACCCTTTCCGTCCGGCTCGTACAGGAAATCGATGGCGCTTTCAAGCACCTGCTTCAGAGTCAGGTCCCCGTCTTTTCTGCCGATAACGGTATGCAGGGCGCTGTCTCTTCTCTTCTTGCCGTCCTGGAGAAGCAGCATCTTGCTTGCTCCGGCCTTTTTGGCCTTGTATTCGTCCACACCAAGAGCCACTGTGTAGCCATACTCGTTTACCTTGTTATATATCTGCTCTGCGGCATCCTTGATTTCCTTGTCCCTGGTTCCCTGGAATCCGCCGCCACCGAAGAAATCGAAGCCGCTTTCAGGAAGCTGCATCGCGATCTCGAAGTAGTTGCTTCTCTTCTTGCTGTGGGCGTAGAAACCGGCCGGAGTGGCGTGGTCTATGGTCACCGATGTCATTATGCCTATCTTGTAGCCCAGCTCCTTGAGCTTGTAGGATATCTGCGTCAGAGGAATGGAATCTGCCGGATAAATGCCAACCGTTGAATTATTGGCCTTGTAACCCGAAGCCAGGGCCGTTGCAGCCGCACTTGAACAGGTAATGATGTTGGATGCGGAATAAGTGGTGGCGACACCCATTACCGGGAACTGGGTAAAACCAAGTGCCGTATTGGAAATCTTGCCGTCTTTCTGGGCAAGGTATGCTTCAGTCATGGAAACGTGGGCCAGGCCCATACCATCGCCGATGAAGAGGAATACGTACTTGGCCTTCTGTGCGTATGACGCTGAAATTACAAGAATTACGGCCATCATCAAAGCCGTCATTCTCCTGAAAAATCTTCTAGAATCCATATTTGTGCAGATATAACCTTCCAAAAGTACAAATTTACAAATTTTTGTGCTGATTGGAAAAAGAAACGCCGGCGTTTCGGCCGGCGTTCCAATTCTTACTTCTTCCTTAAGATTAGTTTGCCTCTCTCTGACGAGCTACATACAGAATCTTGAGGGCGGAACAACGTCTGAGTTCCTGTTTGATATCCGTGATGATACCCATGCGGACGTTCTCATCAGCCTTAAGTGCAACGGTCATAGCCTCACGCTCGCCCTCGGAGATAGACTCTCTTTCAGCGGCGATGAAGTCGCGGATCTCGTTGACTGTCTTGTAGGAGTCGTTCAGCTGGATTCGGGAATCAGTTCCGTACTGAGCCTGCTTTGAAGGGATAGGAGCTCCCACATAGATGTAGGAAGTCAGGTCCTTTCTCTCAAGCTTGGTGTTCTCGGTTGCTGCAGGCAGCTTAACCTGAACGAGCTTGTCGGTCTGGCGGAACGATGTAGATATCATAAAGAAGAACAGGAGCATGAACACGATGTCCGGAAGGGATGCCGTGCTGATTGCAGGTGCGGATTTCTTACCGCCTTTTCTAAATCTTCCCATTACGATACCTCCTTACTTTTTACCTTTTGAAACGTCCTTAGGCTCTGCCTCGGAAATGTTCTGAGGAATAGCCTCCTTGACAATTTTCTGATGATCTTCATCCAACTGTGCGTATTTCTTGCCGTATTTTGCGGTAGAGAACTGGTCTCTGAGCTCGTTGATTGCTCTCACGATCTCATTCTGAACCTGGATGTACGTGTTGTACAAAGTTCCCTTATCGTTCTGCAGAGAAACCACACCTTTGGATACCGGATAATTACCCAGTCCCTTGATAGCCTTAACTTCCTTCTCAGGCATGTTAGGGTTGTCAGTCGGGTTGCTGAGCATCTCAACTATCTTATCCTTTATCTGGCTAACGTCTGTCGGAGTGGAGCCAACCATTATCTTGTCCTGAGAATTGATCTTCACGACGATGATATTCCTACGGTTGATCTTCACATCTTCCTGCTGCTGATTCTCTTCCGGCATAGGAGGGAGTTTTCTGGAAATTCCCTTGTCCACATCCATTGTTGTGGTAATGAGGAAGAACACCAAAAGCAAGAAAGCTATGTCCGCCTGACTGGAAGCGTTGATGTCGGGTGTCTTTCTAGCCATTTTTTAAATTTTCTGTTTTAAGACTTTCTCCTTAACAAGCTGCCGAAGATTGTAACAAGGATAGCTACAACCAGCAGGATTATGGACATGATGAGGACAGTGTCCGTCATCTTTAAAGTGCCATGAGTAGGCTCGGCAACGCTTGATGACAGGCTTACAGGATTGCCAGAAGCAAGCAAGTAAGAAATCACCAGAGCACCAAGGAAGACACAAATGTTGATAAGCGTCTTCTTGCCGCCTCTTCCGCTACGGTATACCATTGGCAGGAATATAGCCAGCAGTATCGCGATAGCAAGAAGGATGTATGCCCAGTTCAATATCGTGGAAACCATTGTGCCGTCACCAGTTCCCTTGTTCAGGAAAAGGAACGCAACACCGATAACCACTGATATGGCTAACAGTACATACAATATGAGTTTTGATTTGTTCTTCATTTTGCTCTAATTGATTTACTTCTTGTTGTATTTGGTGAGAATATCTACAAAGTTGATGGATGCGTCCTCCATTGAGTTAACCAGGGAGTCGATCTTTGCAACGATAATGTTGTAGAAAATCTGAAGGATAATAGCAACGATCAAACCGGCGATGGTTGTAATCAAAGCCACCTTAATACCACCTGCTACAACGGTTGGAGAAATATCACCAGCAGCCTCGATAGCGTCGAATGCGCCAACCATACCAACTACTGTTCCCAAGAATCCCAACATAGGAGCAAGGGCGATAAACAGGGCAATCCAGGAAAGGCCGCTCTCGAGCTGACCCATCTGAACGCCACCGTAAGCGGTGATGTTCTTCTCAACGCTCTCAAGACCCTCGTCATAGTGGAGAAGACCCTGATAGAAAATGGAAGCAACCGGACCACGGGTATCGCGGCAAAGTTCCTTTGCCTTCTCAACACCACCCTCCTTAAGAGCATCCTCGATGCCTTCGAGAAGTTTCTTGTTGTTGGTAGTAGCTCTTGAGAGATAGATAAGTCTCTCGATGGCGATTGCCAGACCCAGGATGAGACAGAGAACAACCCATACCATGAATGCAGGACCACCCTCGATGAACTTAGTCTTGATCTGCTGATACAGAGGCTTGTCTGACTTCTGGTTGAAAGGATCGACTTCAGCCGGAGCAGCTACTTCCTCAGCCTGAGGAGCTGGAGCTACCTGCTCAGTTGCATTCTCGTCAGTCTTCTGATCCTGAGCTGTTGCGTTCTGGGCAGTCAATGCCATTAGGCCTGCAACTGCCAAAAACATGAAAAGTTTTTTCATAAATTTTGTTGTGATTAAATTAAACAATGTTTATCAGTTATTATTTGTTTTATCCTATAATGGTGTCCGTAAAACGAAGTGCAAGATAGCAATTTTTTTTCACATTGGGCATCAAACTCCCGAAATTTCCCCCCTCAACGATTTTTGCATTTCCTTTTTCACCTTTTCCGGGGAAGAGTACCTTCCGAGCAGCATAAACAGCTTGCAGAGGGTTGCCTCGGTCGTGCCGTCGTATCCGCTTATCACACCCGCTCCCTTCAGGCCCATTCCGGTTGCGTAGGCGCACATATCCACCTTGCCGGCGTGGCACTGGGTTACGTTCACTATCACCAGGCCCTTGTCCACCCATTTTTTCATCGTGGAAAGGAAGGCTTTTCCGGTCGGGGCGTTGCCGCTGCCGAAGGTTTCCAGCACCACGGCCCTGCAGCCCTTGGTGGAGAGCACGGCGTCTATAGCCTGCGGGGTTATGCCCGGAAAAATCTTCAGGATGGCAACGTTCGTGTCCATCTTGTCCCTGATTTTCAGCGGGATGTCCCATCTTTCCGGATAATGGATCAGGTGGCGGTTGTACTTTATGTGGATTCCCACGTCTGCCAGAACCGGATAGTTGGCGGAACGGAAAGCGCGGAAATTCTCCGCGTTGTATTTGGTGGTGCGGTTTCCGCGATAGAGCTGGCTCTCAAAGTAGATGCAGACTTCAGGAACCATCGGGTGACCCTCAGCGTCCTTGGCGGCGGCAATCTCAATCGAGGATATGATATTTTCCTTGCCGTCCGTGCGGAGCATTCCAACAGGGAGCTGGCTTCCGGTCAGTACCACCGGTTTTGCCAGGTCTTCCAGCATAAAGCTCAAGGCGGAAGCGGTGTAGGACATGGTGTCCGTGCCGTGAAGGATCACAAAGCCATCGTACTTGGCATAGTTCTCCTTTATAATCTTGCAGAGTTTTACCCAGAAATCCGGAGTTATGTCTGAAGAGTCTATGACCGGGTCAAACGAGCAGGTGTCTATCTTGTAGCCGAACTTCTTGAGTTCCGGGACCTCGGTCTCTATCTGGCTGATATCCACCGGAACGAGAGTCATTGTCCTTTCGTCCTGCTTCATACCGATCGTTCCGCCGGTATAGATCATCAAAATTGAACTTTTCATATCAATATGTTTTTTCGGGAAGAGAGAAAAGCTCTTCCGCGTTCTTTGTTGTCTGTTCTGCAACTTCCTCTATGCCAATGCCTTTTACCTCAGCGATTTTGGCAGCTATAAGAGGAATGTAACTGCTCTCGTTCCTCTGTCCCCGGTGCGGAGCCGGAGTCAGGTAAGGGGAATCCGTCTCCAGCAGTATGTTTTCCAGGGGAATGTCCGCCACCACCTTTGCTATGCCGGCGTTCTTGAAGGTTACAACTCCCCCTATTCCAACCTTGAATCCGCCCAGAGCCTCTATCCTGCGGTAAGTTTCAATACTGCCGGTAAAGGCGTGGAAGACTCCCCGAATCCTACCTTTGAATGCGGAAACTATCTCCAGCATATCCTCGGTGGCGCTCCTCTCGTGGATAATTACCGGTAGGTTTTCCTTAGCGGCATATTCCAGCTGGGTTGCCAGAACCTCCTTCTGCTGGGAGAAGAAGTCACGGCTCCAGTATGCGTCCAAGCCTATTTCCCCTACCGCTATGTATCTGTCTTTGTGTTCTTTAAGTTCGTTAAGAGCAAATTCCAGCTCTTCTTTCCAGTTCTCTCCCACTGATGTCGGATGCAGGCCCATTCCCATAAAGGTATGCTCCCGGTACTCCTCGTACACCGCCATCTGGGCCTTGAAACTGGTGGAGTCTATGCCCGGAAAAATCCAGCGGTCCACACCGCTGGCCAGGACACGTTCCATCACCCGGGAACGGTCCCCGTCAAAAGCCTCGTCGTAAAGATGGGTATGTGTATCTACAAAACGCATTGCTATGCCTTGTACCAGAGGCCGGAAGCGTCCTTGCGGATCTGCCCGTCCATCTCCATCTCCAGCAACACCAGGCTCAATTCCCTGATGTCCATCTTAGCCGTAGCGCAGAGCCAGTCCGCCGTCCGTCCTTTTACAGCTGATAAAGATAGCAATAATTTCTGCTTGGTCTCCTCGGATGCGGAAAACAGTGAAGGCTGGCGCTTGATGTCGGAAATGTAGCTATCTGTCCATCCCATGGATTTGATAATGGTGGAAGAGTTCAGGCATAACTGGGCAATATTCTTGTTTATCAGATAATTGCATCCGTAAGAATTAGCGTCCCACATCCGGCCGGGCACGGCAAAGATGTCTTTATTATAGGAAGAGGCGTATTCCACAGTGCTCATGCTTCCGCCGCTGATTCGGCTTTCTCCCACCAGCAAGGCGTTGCAGATTCCGGCAATAATCCTGTTCCTTTGCAGGAAGTTCCGCCTTAGAGGCTTTGTTCCTCTGGGATATTCCGTAATAACACCTCCCTGGCTCAGCATACGGACCGCCATTTCCCTGTGGGCGGATGGGTAAATCCAGTCTATGCCGCAGGGCAGAACGGCAATGGTTTCCATTCCGGCCTCAAGTGCGGCCTTGTGGGCGCATCCGTCTATGCCCAGGGCCAGGCCGCTCACAATCTGCACTCCCGAGCAGGACTGGGCAATGTCCGCAACAATCCTTTCCACGCATTCCGCCCCGTAGGGAGAAGCCACTCGTGTTCCCACAATGCTCAATATCCTGCTCCCGAAAGAGGCGCTTCCCCTGTAATAAAGAAGGAAAGGCGGGTCAGAGCACTCCTTCAATACCGAAGGATACTCATCGCTGAGTACAGATATCAGCCTTACTCCCTTGGACCTCATCCAGAGAGCTTCCCCCCGCCCCCATTCCATCATCTCTCGGGAGAAAAGCATCTCCCCCACACCATCCACCTTAAGCAATCCATCCACAAAAGAAGAACCCTCCTTCATAAGCCTCTCGAGGCTTCCCGCCTCCTTCAGAACCAGACACCCTTTTGCCGGATGATTAACCAGCACACGGCTCATCGCACACAGCAGAGCCTCAACCTCAATCTCCATACAATGAAATATTTGCAATAAAAACGGCGGCAAGATATGAATCTGCCGCCGTTGGAGAATGCCAAACGGTACAATTGACCCGTTTGCTTAAGGTTGGGCGAATTACACGATCAGCATAGCGTCTCCGTATATGCCGAAACGGTACATCGCCGAGGCGTCCTTTGCGTGCATTGCCTGCTTGTAGGCCGCCATAACCTTCTCGTAGCCGCCGAATGCCGCCTGGCACATAAGCATAGTGCTGAGCGGATAGTGGAAGTTGGTTACAAGAGCATCCACGATCTTGAAGTCGTAAGGAGGGAAGATGAACTTGTTGGTCCATCCGTCGATTGGCTTTACCCTGTGGGTTGTGGTGACCGGAGTCTCCAGAGCCCTTGCAACGGTAACTCCAATGGCGAACACCTTGTGCCCGTCTGCCTTTGCCTTGTTGATCTTCTCTGCACTTTCCTCTGAGATTATGATTCTCTCGCTTCCCATCTTGTGCTTGGAAAGGTCCTCTACATCCACTCCGCCAAAATTGCTCAGGCCAACGTGGGAGGTTATGAATGTGCAGTCCACTCCCTTGATTTCCATACGGGTGAAAAGTTCTCTAGAGAAATGCAGACCGGCTGCAGGAGTTGCGATGGCACCCTCGTGGCGGGCGAAGATGGTGTTGAAGTTCACCTGGTCATCCTCGTTCGGATGAGGGCGGATCTCCTTTGGAACAGGAAGCTCCCCGACGCAGAAAAGCGTCTGGCGGAAGTCCTCGTAGCTGCCGTCGAACAGGAAACGGAGGGTTCTGCCCCTGGAGGTGGTGTTGTCTATAACCTCAGCCACAAGGGAATCGTTCTCTCCGAAATACAGCTTGTTGCCGATCCTGATCTTGCGCGCCGGATCAACCAGCACGTCCCAGAGCCTCTGCTCGCGGTTAAGCTCCCTGAGCAGGGAAACCTCTATCTCGGCTCCTGTCTTTTCCTTGTTGCCCTGAAGGCGTGCCGGAAAGACTTTGGTGTCGTTGAGAACGAAAATATCCCCCTCGCGGGCATAATCCAGGATATTCTTGAAGATTTTGTTTTCTATTTTGCCGCTCTGGCGACGCATCACCATCAGCTTGCAGTCATCCCTGAAACGGGTAGGTTCCTTTGCGATCAAATCTGCGCGGAACGGGAATTTGAATTGTGATAATTTCATAAAAAAACTCTGTTTTCGCCCATACACGATAGGCAAAATATTATACGGAGGAAAACGAAAAAGGTTACAATTATCCGAAATATTCTTTGATATCGAGGGCGTCTTCCACCCTGAATCCACCTGAGGCTGAGCGCCTAAGGGCAGACATAAAGGCTCCGCTGGAAAGCATTGCCCCGAAATCCCTGGCCATGGAACGGATGTAAGTTCCCTTGCTGCACTCTATCCTGAGGGTGGCGGCCGGAAGATTTCTTATCTGGTCAGGGGTAAGGAGAGAATTCTCCGTATAGCGGATAACAGGATTGTTCTCCTCCGAAGCGATCCTTTTCTTTACAACAAAGGTGTTGTGGGCGTCATCCGTGCCATAGGATGGCCTTTCCAGGGTTTGGACAAGCGGATTGTCCTTTTCCAGAAGCTCACACTCATAGATCTTTACGGCGGCTGGCTTGAGGTCGGATTCCTCACCGTTTCTTGCCAGATAGTAGCTCCTTGTGCCGTTAACGTATTTTGCGGAATAGGCCGGAGGCATCTGCTCAGTCTGGGAAGTGAAACTCTGGGCGGCACGTCTCATATCTTCCTCAGCGATGTGGGAGGTGGGATACAGGGCATCTATCGGATGCTCCCTGTCGAATGAAGGAGTGGTGGCGCCAAGGGTAAACTCCGCGATGTATTCCTTGCGTTCCGCCTGAAGGGCTTCGCTGAGTTTGCAGGCCTTGCCCACGCAGATTATAAGAAGGCCCGTCGCCAGAGGATCCAGAGTGCCGGCGTGCCCTATCTTTACATTCTTGGTGTTGAAGCGGTTGCGGAGAACATACTTTATCTTGCGGACAACGTCTGAACTTGTCCACCTGTATGGTTTGTCAACCGGAAAGATTATGCCCTCGGGATATGCGGACATGTCCTTTTCCAGGCCGGCGGGATTGCGTCTGTCTATGACAAGCGGGTTTAATGGCATACGGGAATCTTCTCAATCCTGCGCTGATGGCGGCCGCCTTCGAATTCGGCTTCCATATAGGCCTTTACGATATCCCTTGCAAGTTCTTCAGAAATGAATCTTGCCGGAAGGGACAGGATGTTGGCGTTGTTGTGCTGCTTTGCCAGAGCCCCGAGCTCAGGAGTCCAGCACAGAGCGGCCCTGATTCCCTGGTGCTTGTTTACGGTCATGGATATGCCGTTGCCGCTTCCGCAGATCGCGATGCCAAACTCCACCTCGCCCTTCTCAACCGCCTCGGCCAGAGGATGGGCGGTATCCGGATAGTCTACGCTATCTGAGGAGTAGGCCCCAAAGTCCTTGATGGTATGGCCCTTATCGCTGAGGAGACTCTTCAGGTATTCCTTCATCTGGAATCCGGCGTGGTCAGATGCCATTCCTATGATCTTTCCCATAATTGTGTTTTTATGATGTTTTCTGGTTTCCCGAATCCAGTTCCTTGACTTTTTCAACAAGGTTGTCTATTTTCAAAATGTAGTGGTAGAAGGCCTCTTCCTTGAGTGCGGAGTAGCGGCCTATCAGTCCCTTGAGCTGCTCCATTATGATGTCTCCGCTCTCTTCCCATTCCCCGGCGTTTGGCCTTACACCCTCGGATATCGCATAGAGGCGGAACTGTGAAGCAAGCGCTTCGCTTGTAAACAAAGCTTCAAGATCGGTGTAATTGTCTATTCCGGATAGAGCTGCGCGGTTACGGTCTGCAAACTGGGAACTGAATTTCATCAGCAGGCTCTTTCTGTTGACCTTGACAAGATAATCCGTAACCCCAACCGTATCCATAGGAACAAAGACATCCGGAACAATTCCTCCGCCGCCAACCTTTATGCTGTCCGCGTTCTGCATCTCGCCCCTCTGGTAACGCTCGAGTATGTCATAGCGGTAATCCTCTGTATAAGGCTTCTGTATGCACCTTCCGGAAGGAGTGTAGAAGCGGGCCACGGTCAGGCGGATTCCGCTGCTGTCGGAGAAGTAAACCGGCTCCTGCACAAGCCCCTTGCCGAAGGAGCGGCGGCCGATTATTGTTCCGCGATGGTTATCCTGGATTGCTCCTGCAACTATCTCGCTGGAAGACGCGCTGTTCTCGTTGATTGCCACATAAAGCTTAAGATCCTTGAAATGGCCTGATCCCGTCGCGATGAAATCCTCCCTCTTTCTCATCCTGCCTTCCATATAGACCACCATGTCTCCCTTATTAAGGAACTCGTTTGCAAGGGCGTAAGCCTGTTCCAGATATCCACCCGGATTGTCCCTGAGGTCCAGTACAAGAGACGTCATTCCCTCGGCGCTTAACTTGGCGGCTGCAACCAGGAACTCCTTGTATGTTGTGAGGGCAAAGGTGGAGATCTTTATGTATCCAAGGGTTGGAGTGAGCATCACGGCCACATCTATACTGTGAACCGGAATTATTCCCCTGGTTATGCTAAAGTCCAGAAGATCCTTCTCCCCGCTTCTCTTGACACCCACGTTAACCTTTGTGTTTATAGGCCCGCGGAGCATTTTCATCATCGAGTCCTGAGAGAATTTAACTCCCGCAACGTTCCTTCCGTCTATGGTGACAATGCGGTCTCCGCTCCTGATTCCGATCCTCTCGCTCGGTCCGTTCGGAACAACGTTTATAACCACGAGGGTATCTTCAGGAACATTGAACTCGATACCCACTCCGCTGAAGTTTCCGGACAGGGACTCGTCCGCCGCCTGGAGGTCCTTTGGAGGAAGGTAAACGGAATGCGGATCAAGGCTCTCGAGAATATGCGGAAGAGACTTTTCCATTATGTCCCCGTTGCTTACGGTATCCACATAGTTTTTCTCTATCTGGTCCAGAACCAGAAGAAGCTTGGACCATTTGCGGTTTTCCGCCAGTTCGTAATTGATTCTCGGATTCTGGGAATGCCTTAACCTCCAGAGCTTTCCCAGATAGAAGGAAAGCCCTATGACCACAATGAAAATCCACAGCCAGGGATTGTCCAGGAATTCTTTAAGTTTCTTCAGCATCTTCTACTTTGATTCGGAAGCCTGTCGTTCGGCTTCAAGTTCCTTAATCTTTTCGGAGTCCAGCTGCTCTACAGTGATACCGGCCCTCTGCAGAAGCTTTATGCCGTCGTCAAGACGGTAGGCATCGCGATATACCACTCTTCTTATTCCGCTCTGTATTATCAGTTTGGCGCATTCCATGCAAGGAGAGGCCGTGATGTAGAGAGTGGCTCCCTCGGAGGAGTTGTTGCTCTTTGCCACCTTGGTGATGGCGTTGGCCTCGGCGTGGAGGACGTATGGCTTGGTAACTCCGTTCTCGTCCTCGCACACGTTCTCGAATCCCGACGGCGTGCCGTTGTATCCGTCTGAGATTATCATCCTGTCCTTGACCAGCAAAGCCCCTACCTGAAGCCTCTTGCTGTATGAGTTCTTTGCCCAGATGCCTGCCATCTGCAGGTAGCTGAGGTCGAATTGCAGCTGTTTGTCCATATAATGCTGTCCCTTTTTTCTAGTTCTGGTAAATGTAACGCTTGATGCTTCTCTTAGGAGTCTTCTCAAACTCCTCCGGCATAATCTTCACGCCTGAAATCTTGGAGTAGTTAGGCATCTCCTCGTTGACGATGGCAATGTTCTCGTTCATCTTGGCCTCAATCTGCGCAGCGGTGGTAAGGCCGTCACGTGACGCTCCTTCGATATCAGGATAGATCAGGGCCACCATCTTTCCTCCGTCATCAATAACAAGAGACTCAACAACATAAGGCATGTTGTTTATAATACTCTCGATTTCCTCCGGATAAATGTTCTGGCCGCTAGGACCAAGAATCATGTTCTTGCTCCTTCCCTTGATGTAGAGGAAGCCGTCCTTGTCCAGTATGCCGAGGTCTCCGGTACGCATCCAGCCGTCTTCCGTAAACGCGTCGCGGGTTGCTATCTCGTTCTTGTAGTAGCCGAGCATCGTGTTGTCTCCCTTGACCTGGATTTCTCCCGGGATTGTGCGAGGCTTGTCGGAATCGATCCTTATCTCCATCCTCGGAGCGGCATAACCGCAGGATCCAACCCTCTTTTCCTTCCAGTCCGCGTATGCGATGATCGGAGCGCACTCTGTCATTCCGTAACCCACCGTGTACTTGAATCCTATGGAGTTGAAGAAACTGTCTGCCTCCTTGTTGAATGCGGCGCCTCCGATAATCACTTCCTCGAATTCTCCGCCGAAGGAACTTGTAAGAGTATCGTTGATCTGTGTCTTGATCCTCTTGTCCGCAATCGGAAGCCTCAGCAGGAACCTGACACCAGGAGTTGAGAGGAACGGCTGCAGACGGTTCTTGTAAATCTTCTCTATGACAAGCGGAACGGAGATTATGATCTTTGGCTTGATCTCCTCAAACGCCTTGACAATCACGCTAGGAGACGGAACCCTGGTAAGGAAGTGAACGTGGGCGCCTACTGTCATTTCGTAGAGGAACTCGAACATCATTCCGTACATGTGAGCGGACGGAAGTATGGAAACCACGTTGGATTTCTCGTCCACGGAATTCATAACCTTGTAGGCAAAGAGCACGTTAGACCTCATCGCCCTGTAAGGAATCATCACACCCTTGGAGAATCCGCTGGTTCCGCTGGTGTAGTTGATCATAGCCATCTCGTTCGGATCTGATTCTCTGCGATATGATATGTATTCAGGTCCGAACACCTTGGGATAGGCCTTTCCGAAGAGCTCGTTCAGGTGCTCCATCGCCAGGTAGGTATCCTTGTTCTTTGTCTGGATAAGCGAGAAATCATCCAGGCAGATAACGGTGTTCAGATTCGGCATGTGAGTCAGTGTCAGGCCTTCCAGTATGATGCTTCCGGCAAAGAGGATGCAGCTGTCTGAGTGGTTTACAATGTGTTCTATGTTGCTTGGCTTGAACTCGTGGAGAATCGGCACCGGAACTGCTCCGTATGTAAGGCTGGCGAGAAATATCACGGCCCAGTTTGACTGGTTCTTGGAGCAGATGGCTATCTTGTCTCCCTGCTTTATGCCGCTCTCCCTGAAAATGATATGGATCTTTGCAATCTTGCGCGCCACGTCCCTGTAGTAAAGGGTGATTCCCTTGTAGTCCGACAGGGCCGGACGGTTCCAGTTGTGCTTGATACTCTCTTCTATTATCTCTATCAGAGAATCAGAAACATACATCATAATATCGTAGGTTTTTCGGTTTCTTTTTTATGAGAATACCTGCATGGCGCAAAGGCCCGCATATATTCCGTTCTTTTCCATAAGCTGGTCGTGATTGCCCTCTTCCACAATCTTTCCGTCTTTCATCACGATAATGTCGTCCGCATAGCGGATGGTGGAAAGGCGGTGGGCAATAACAATGCTGGTGCGGTTGGCCATCAGCTTGTAGAGGGCATCCTGAACAAGACGCTCGCTCTCTGTATCCAGGGCACTTGTGGCCTCGTCCAGAATCAGTATCGGAGGATTCTTCAGCACGGCCCTGGCAATGGCGATTCTCTGCCTCTGGCCTCCGGAGAGGTTTTCTCCGCGATCGCCGATATTGGTCTCGAACTTCTTCGGAAGCTGCTCGATGAATTCCAGGGCGTTGGCGATCCTGGCGGCCTCGATGACCTTCTCCCTGGAAACATTCTCCATTCCGAAGGTTATGTTGTTGTAGACCGTATCGTTGAACAGAATGGACTCCTGGGTCACGATTCCCATCTGGGAAGTCAGGGAATCCAGGGTGTAGTCACGGATATCGTGCCCGTCTATGAAGATGCCGCCGCCGGTAACGTCGTAGAACCTCGGCAGCAGGTCCGCAAACGTGCTCTTTCCCGCACCGCTCGGCCCCACCAGAGCCACCATCTTGCCCTTAGGGATGCTGGCGTTGATATCCCTGAGCACAGGAACATCCTCCGTGTAGGAGAAGTTTACTCCGCGATACTCTATTCCCTGCCTGAATTCCTTGAGAGTGATGGCGTTCTCTTTCTCCTTGATATTGTTCTCGGCATCCAGGATAACAAACAGTCTCTCTCCGCTGACCAGACCTCTCTGGATGCTGGCGTAAGCCTTGGCGATGTTCTTTGCCGGCTCCAGCACTCTCCAGTAGCACAGGATGTAAACCGTGAAGGTACCTATGCTCAGGCCCAGCTTTCCGTGAATCTGAAGCCATCCGCCGTACAGAAGCACCGCAGCGGCGATAGTGATTCCCAGGAATTCGCTTGTTGGATGAGCCAGCTGCTGTCGGTAAAGCATCTTGCGGCTGGAACGCTTGTGGGCGGTATTGGTTTCCTCGAAGTTATCCTGGACATATTTCTGCGCGTTGAAGCCCTTGATTATCCTGATGCCGGAAATCGCCTCGTCAAAGTGGCTTACGATCCGTCCCATAAGGCTCTGAGTCTCCACCGCCTTTTTCCTCAGCCTCTTGGAAATGGCACCGATCGCCAGGCCGGAAAGCGGGATGGTGATCAGGGTAACCAGCGTAAGTTTCGGGGACAGGTAGAAGCAGTATGTGATGAAACCGATTATCAGCAGCGGTTCCCTGAAAATCATGTGGAAACTGTCCGCCACTCCGTTCTGGACCTCGGTTACATCATTGGAAATCCTGGATATGATGTCTCCCTTCTGCTGGGTGTGGTAGAAGCCCACGTCCATAGTGGAAACCTTGCGGAACAGGTCCGTGCGGAGTTTCTTCATGATGTGGGTTCTCATCCTCACCAGAATGGTCTGGGAAAGGTATCTCGTGATATTGGAAAGCAGGCTGGCTCCCACCAAGAGGGCGCAGACGAAAAGCAGCGCCTTCAGCGGTCCGGCCGCAAGGAATATCTTGTCCATATAGTACTGGAAGGTGTTCTCGAACCAGTCCATGGACATCGAGAAATTCTGCGTCTTGTCTGCCAGGGTGGCAATCTCCGCAGATACCTGCTCGTTGCTCGGGCTCTCGAACAGAAGCTTCAGCACCGGAGATATCAGGGAATAGTTCACGATTCCGAATATCACGGACAATATCGCGAGTATTATGTATCCCGGCCAGAATCTGCGCCACGGCCTGGCGTAATTGAGCAGTCTGAGAAAATTCTTCATCTTCTAAAGTTTCTTGATCCTTCCGGTCTTGAGGTTGAACAGGAATTCCTTTCCGTCCATTCCCATAACCTTTACAAAACCGTCCTTGTCTTCCGTCACTGTGCTTTCCCTGGATATCGGTCTCTTTATGTTCTTTGCTGTAAGTTCTTCTCCCTCAGGAGTGTAAATCCTGAGTTTGGATACCGTGCGGAGAATGTAGTAGCGCCTTCCGAACAGGGTGGTCTCCTGCGGCATCTCGCGTGTAAACTCCGGAGCGTGGATGTCTGTCCATCCCTCAACCTTGTCTCCGTTTACGTCACGCTTGGTAATTATGTTCTCGCCGGTGATAATAAACATACGGTACCTTCCGTCCTCACGGATTATCTCCGGTCCAAGGGCTACCTCCACATCCAGCTGCTTAGGATATCCGGTGTAGTGCGCTCCCCTGCGGTTCATGCGGTAAAGCTTGTCGCCGAGTATGAAGGTTATGTAGCTCTTCCCGTCGTCCAGCTTTACCAGACCGGCGTAATTCTTTATCGTGTCCTTCATAGGGATACCCCAGATACCCTTCTTGTTCTTGTCCATATAGGAAATGGAAAGGTACTTCTTGCTCTGCTCGAACCAGGTGGTGTCTCCCTTGTCCGGATCCACCAGAGGGAACGGGCCCCAGAAGGTCTTGAAGGTGCTGTCTATGAATATAACCTCCTCGTCCTCCTCGTCGAACATCTGCGGAGGAACAGACAGCGATGCGGCGTAGAAACTCAAGTTAGCCTTTGTCTTTCCGTCTGAAGGAAAGATGTTTACAGTGGCATACTCAAAATTCTTCTTCCTCAGCGACGAGGTTATCCTGCCCCTGAAATACTTGTTCAGGACGGTGAGCAGCGTATCGGCCCCCTCCTTGATATTGACAAAGGCCTTGGCCACGCCTTTTTCCGAGAAGAATGAACTGGCCGGAGTCCGGGACAGGTATTTGTCGAGCTTGACGGCATTGACTTTTCCCTTGTAAAACTCCCCTACGGCATTGGCGGAGCCGATTATGGTCCAGTCTTCACTCTTGCAGAACTGGTCTTCCGGGTTATGGGAGAAAATCTCTCCCAGAACTGCCGGGACATACCCCTTGTAAACAAACTCTGATGGCTCCTGGAACTGTCCCTTTCCCTTGATTCCGGTTATCCTTCCAAGAAGGGAAGTGGAGTTCTTGTAAAGAAGCGTTACCCACTCGAACTTGCCTCCAACAAGGCAGAATGCGCTTACGGCCTCGGTAAAGCCCTCTGAAGCAAGCCACTCCATAGGTGAAGGAGAATCAGGAAGGGCTATCCTGTCCTGATTGGAAAGGTATGAAGAGTATTTCTTGTTGGCGTCAAGATATTTCTCGTAGTCCTTTACGTAACCCTTGAGAGAATGCAGGTCTATGCAGACGGCAAACATCGTGCTTGCCGGAAGAATATCCTGGGCTTTGGAAACGTATGGCTTCTGGCCTCCCAGAACCGCCGCAAAGTTTATGAAGTCCCCGTTATCGGTGAGCACTCCCTCAAATGAAATGAAGTTCCTCTGCCTCGGATTGATTTCCAGCGCGCTCCAGGTGGCCATCCTCATTATGAAATCCGAGTACTTGAGGAAGGAATAGGACACGCTGCCGGAGAATAGTTTTCCTATCTGCTTGTGGTTGATGTACAGGCACTCCTCTCCACCCGTTCCCTTGAGAGTGGAATAGAATTCCTGGTTCTCCAGAATGGAATTGCCCGCATCCAGATGCCTCAGAGAGCTCTCCACGCAGATAGAGGAAGAACTGGCTATGACCAGATCCTTTTCAATGGCAACCTTAAGGCCGGACGGCAGGGTGTAAATCTTGTGGGAGTTGTAATTCCTGGAGTTTGAAGCACCTGATTCCAGATAACGCTGCATATCAGCAACGCTCTCCTGTGCAGGCATATCAGTTATCTGAAGCAGGCTGACTTCGTTGATCGCCGAGTAATGCAGCGAGAAAAGGCTGTGGCTTTCTCCCGCCCCGCAGAGGAACAGTCTGTCCTGGAAAGCCCCCAGAGAAGAAACTGAATCTATGAGCCCGTAGGCAAAGGAAGAAGTGTCCTTCAGCATCTGCGAGATATGGTCCAGCTGCTCAAAGTCGAAAATCAGCACCGCGTCAGAAGGAACGGCCCTGTAGGCCTCCTCGGTCTGGGCGGAAAGAACTTTCTGCACCTTCTCGTCCGCTTCCTCTGAACCGCGGTCGCCGAGATTCAATGCCAAAAACAGCACAATGCCCAGCAAAACCAGGCCGGCGGCGAACAGAACGAATATTTTCTTTCCCTTACTCATAGACTTGCGAATTTACGAAAAAAAATCGAGAGAGAGGGTTACAAGACAAAAAAAGGGGGATGCAAGCATCCCCCAATCCTGTCAGTCTGGATTTTTACTTCTTGGCTTCTGTCTTCTCAACGTAAGGGAAAACCTTTACGAGCTCTACGTCGAATACGAGAGTTGAGTAAGCAGGAAGATCCGGACCCATTTCCCTTCCGCCGTAACCGAGGTTGAACGGAATCCAGAGTTTCTCCTTTCCGCCCTCGCCGATGAGCTGGAGGCCTTCGGACCATCCAGGAATCACGCCGTTGAGAGGGAACTTGATGGTCTCTCCCCTGTCGTAGGAAGAATCAAACTGCTTGCCGTTGGTAAGGCAGCCCTTGTAGTTAACCTCAACGGTATCCTGAGGACCCGGCTTAAGCTCGTTGCCAGGAACTTCGATCTTGTACTGAAGGCCGCTCTCGGTCTCCTGTACGCCTTCGTTTTTCTTGTTCTCCTCAAAGAAAGCCTTCTCCTCTTCAGCCTTTACTACTCCGAGAGCCTCGTTGGCCTTCATCATGTACTGCTGAATGTACATAGGAGCGGTCTGGTCGTTGAAGATGGTGGTATCACCCTTCAGAACGGTCTTGATGGTGCTCATAACCTTTCCAAGGTTGATGTTGTCCAGCTGGGAACCGCGAAGCATGCCGGCGAATGCAACGCCAACCGCTACGCTTACGGAGTCAACTTCTCCCTGGGTAATTCCAGGCAGAGGTTTAGGATTGCTCTGGCAAGAAGCCAATATCATTGCGCTGAGCGCGCAGACTGCAATTGTCTTAAAAAACTTCATAATCCGAATATCTAATTGTTTATGTTATTTCTTTTCTCGGGCTGCAAATATAGCAAACAACGCCATCTTATGCAATAATCTTGCCCCGACATTGGCATCCCACTCGTTTTCTCCGGGAGCCACCTCGCAAAGGTCGAACCCGACAATATGTCTGTGCGATGCAACTTCTCTCAGAAGATAAACCGCTTTCTGAAAGCTCAATCCTCCCGGAACAGGAGTACCGGTATTCGGGCAAAGTGAAGGGTCCAGGCCGTCTATGTCAAAACTTATATAGACGTCTTCCGGAAGGGTTTCAACGATTTCCCTGCAGATTTCCTTCCAGGTCTTACCATCTGCAATTGCTTCACCGATGCCGGCATCGGTGAAGGCCGTAATCCTTCCCTCGCGCTTTATGGAGTCGTGCTCGTCTGCGCAGAAGTCCCTGATACCCACCTGGGTGAGATGGCCGATATTGTCTATCTTGGAAAGGATGTTGAACATAATGGAAGCGTGGGAATGCTCAAAGCCCTCGTATGCTATCCTGAGGTCCGCGTGGGCGTCAAACTGAAGGACTCCCAGTTTCCTTCCCTCCGGAAGAGATGCGGCCGCGGCCTTTACGGCTCCGAAGGTTACGCTGTGCTCACCGCCCACAACTCCCGGAATCTTGCCTTGTGAAAGGTATCCCGCACACACCTGCTCCGTCAGGTAATTAACGGCGGCGGAAGCCTGGTTGACCTCCTCCTGCAAGCCCCTGAGTTCCTTATCCAAATCCCTTCCCTCTGAAAGACAATCTATTATCTTTTTAGCCTTGGTTCTTGATTCGGTGTTTATCGCCTTTATGTAATCGAAAACCTTGACTCTTCCGCCATCCTCCATATCTATCTCCGCCTCGTCCGTTCCGATCTTCAGCTCCGGACTGGACGGATAGTGCTCGTCATAAAGGTCCACCTGCACGGAAGCTCCGATTATAGCCTCCGGTCCCTCAGCGGTTCCTTCTGAATATGAAACCGTTGCATCCCACGGAACGGAAATCAGCACCACAGGACACTCGTCGTTGGAAAACGGCATTCCAAAATACCGGCCGTTTGCAACCCCCACTCCTGAAGGATCAAACTCCATCTCTTCTTTAATGTTTTCCATACTGTGACCTTATTAGACGATGCCCTCGCGCAAGATGTCGTGGATATGCACAAGGCCAACATAGCGGCCTTCCTTCATAACCACAACTGAGGTTATCTTGTTCTTCTGCATCATGTTGAAGGCGTTAACCGCCATATCGTTGATATCTATCTGCTTAGGATTGCGGCTCATTATGTCTTTAGCCACTATCTTGTCTCCCACGTGGATGCCTTTTTCCACCATTCGCCTGACGTCTCCATCCGTGATAATGCCCTGCAGATCTCCCTTGCCATCCAGCACCACGGTTGCTCCGAGGCGGTTCTGGGAAATGTTGATTATGGTGTTCTGGATACTCTCGTTCATTCCCACAACCGGCCTTACATTAAGGTCCATAACGTCTGACACCCTGAGATACAGCCTCTTGCCAAGGCTTCCTCCCGGATGGTAAAGGGCAAACTGCTCCTGGGAAAAGCCCCTCATCTGCAGAAGGCAGACTGCCAGGGCGTCTCCCATAACCAGCTGGGTGGTAGTGGAAGAAGTAGGAGCCAGGTTGTTCGGGTCGCTCTCCTTGTCTACGGTGGCTCTTACAATGTAATCGGCGTGCTGAGCCAGGAATGAATCCACGGAAGAAACCATCGCGATTATCTTGTTGCCCATCCTTGCGATCAGCGGCACCAGCACCTTGATCTCCGGAGTGTTGCCGCTCTTTGAGATGCAGAGCACCACATCGTCCTTCTGGATGATGCCAAGGTCTCCGTGAATGGCGTCTGCCGCGTGCATGAAAATGGCCGGAGTGCCGGTGGAATTCATGGTTGCCACAATCTTGGTTCCGATTATGGCGCTCTTCCCTATTCCGGTCACTATCAGCCTTCCCTTGCTGTGGAAAATCAGGTCAACCACCTCCAGAAAGGTCTCGTCTATGTATGAAGTAAGATTTGCCACGCTCTCGGCTTCCTGGGTAATAACCTTGCGGGCAAGATCCAGAATTTTTCCGTCAGATTTTTTCATAAAAATTTTGACAACTTGGAATTATTGAGTACATTTATAACACAAATGCGTGCATCGCAAATATAGTGCAAAATAAGACAACTAGATGAACATTACTTCAGAAACCCTTCGCAAACACCTTAAGGAGTTCTTCGGATTCTCCAACTTCAAGGAGCAGCAGGAAGACATCATAAAGCATCTGATCCGTGGCAACAACGCCTTCGTTCTTATGCCTACAGGCGGAGACAAGAGCCTTTGCTATCAGCTTCCGGCATTGCTGATGGAAGGTACGGCCGTAGTCGTATCCCCTCTTATCGCCCTTATGAAGAACCAGGTGGATGCCATAAGGGGTTTTGTCGCCGAGAAGGAAGGCATTGCACACTTCCTAAATTCATCCCTGAACAAGGCTCAGGTACAGGAAGTTAAGGATGATCTTCTGAAGGGTATTACCAAGCTTCTCTACGTTGCCCCCGAATCGCTGACAAAAGAAGACAACATACAGCTGCTCAGGCAGTGCAAGATTTCTTTCTACGCAATAGACGAGGCCCACTGTATTTCCGAATGGGGTCACGATTTCCGTCCGGAGTACAGGAGAATACTCCCTATTGTCCAGGAGATCGGCCAGGCTCCTATCATAGCCCTCACGGCAACGGCCACTCCTAAGGTCCAGAGCGATATCCTCAAGAACCTCGGCATGCCTAATGCCAAAGTCTTCAAGTCTTCCTTCAACCGTCCTAACCTCTATTACGAGATTCGCCCTAAGGTCAACACGGAGAAGGAAATCATAAAGTTCATCCGCCAGAACGAGGGCAAGAGCGGCATCATCTACTGCCTTTCCAGAAAGAAGGTGGAGGATATGGCGGAACTGCTTAACGTAAACGGTATCAAGGCCTTGCCGTACCACGCCGGACTGGATGCGGCCACCAGGGCCTCCAACCAGGACAAGTTCCTGATGGAGGAGGTGGATGTGATTGTGGCCACCATCGCTTTCGGAATGGGAATAGACAAGCCGGACGTAAGGTTCGTCATCCATTACAACATCCCCAAGTCTCTGGAGGGCTACTACCAGGAGACAGGCCGTGCAGGAAGAGACGGAGGAGAGGGCAAATGCATCGCCTTCTACAGTTTCAACGATATTCTCAAGCTGGAGAAGTTCATGCAGAGCAAGCCTGTCGCCGAGCAGGAAATAGGAAAGCAGCTCCTGACAGAGACTGTTGCATACGCGGAGAGCAACCAGTGTCGCAGAAAGACTCTCCTTAACTATTTCGGAGAGGTTTATCCTGAGGACGATTGCGGAAACTGCGACAACTGCCTGCACCGCCAGCCTCAGTTCGAGGGCAAGGATTACCTTGTCACGCTTTTCCAGCTCATCCGCTCCATGAGGGAAAACTTCAAGGCAGACCATCTGGCAAACATCCTGGGAGGCGTCACCAACGCCATGATCACCTCCTACAAGCACAACACCAGCCGCTTCTTCGGCATAGACAGCGAGAAGGACGAGAAGTTCTGGCTGGCCGTCATCCGCCAGGCCTGCGTAGACCAGTTCCTCAAGAAAGACATTGAGCAATACGGCCTTATCTCCCTGACAGACAAGGGCAAGGAGTTCCTTGCAAAACCATACTCCGTGATGCTGACGGAAGACCGCAAGTTTGAAGACACGGGAGAGGGAGACGATGTTGACGACGACATGCCGGCAGGAGGAAGAAAGGGTGGCGGCGGAGGAGACCAGACCCTCCTTGCAATGCTCAAGGACCTTAGAAAATCCATCGGCAAGAGGCTCAACCTTCCTCCATACGTAATCTTCACCGATCCGTCCCTTGAAGACATGACCATCTTCTATCCTGTCACCATAAAGGAACTCACCAACTGTTCCGGAGTGGGTATGGGCAAGGCGGAAAAGTACGGCAAGGAGTTCGTTGAACTCATAGCAAAATACGTTGAGGAAAACGAAATTCTCCGCCCGGACGACTTCGACTTCAAGATCCGCTCAACCGAAGACAGCTCCAACATCGGAAGGTTCATCATCCACAACACTGATATGCACGTCCCTTTGGATGAGATTGCAAGGATGAAGGATCTTGACATGGACGAGCTCCTTACCAAGATCGAGGCAATGGTTGCTGCCGGAAACCGCATCAAGATAGACTATTACATCCGCCAGGCAGTGGATGAGGACAAGATCGAGGATATCTACGACTACTTCAAGGAAGAGGCAGAGTCAGACTCTCTTGTAGATGCCATGAAAGCCCTCGGCCCGGATTACGAAGAAGAGGAAATCCGCCTCATCCGCATCAAATTCCTCACGGAAGTTGCCAACGGCTACTAGCTCGCCCAGCCATATAGAAATCTTTTTGCCAGAAAATGAAATTTTTTCCGGACAACGGAGTATATGCTTATGTAAACACTTAAAGAAGGAGGTAAATATGGACGTAAAAACACTTGAAAACAGGCTTCAGATTCTTATTGATTCAAAACGCAGCGGTATTTTGTACAAGCACATAGACGGCGAGCAGGCATACGGACTTGTTTATCTGCATCCTTTAAAGACATTATTGGCTCTTGACGGAGATTTAGGTAAGCAATATGGTACAGTAACCAGCGGTTCGGACGGCCTCTGGCTGATTAAGCATTACGCCGGCTATAGTGACAACTGCTACCCTTCCGGTGCAGATATGGAGGATTCTGAATACCTAAGCGAGCGTTTCAGTGATTTGCTCTGGATGATGTCTCACGATACAATGGAAATGAACTGCATGGAAGATAAGTACGACACGGATTCGTTTGACTATGAGCTTGGCCTTATGGGAGATAACCCGGGTTGGGACCGCGTATTCTCCTTTAAACTTATGGGCAAGGATACCTATGAAAACGATTACAACGCTTTCTGGGAGAGTTTCAGGGACAACAAGGAATTTTCTGTCACCGATCGTGACGGAAACACTCAAAACTTCATCGCTGACGTGATAAAAACCGATGACGGAGATTTTATTTTCAGGTTGTCCGTAATTATCCGCAAACCTTATGTAAACAGGCAAACCGGCAAAACCCGGATAAGGACCAGACGTAAAGCTCTGCTTTATACTTTAAGTCTACCAACCCTTTACGCAAAGTCCTGGACCCTTGTTTTCAAAAAATACCTTCTATAGTGAGAAAGCTTTTTATTTTCCTGCTTTTGTCAATTGTGGTAATGACCAGCGGATCACTGAGAATTAAATACGTAAGAAGCGGACAGAGCCAATGTGGCACTATCCTGTACAACATAGACGGCAACTGGATTAGGGAAGGGCAGTCGCCAAGCGGAAAGATTGTTTTCAATCTGGATGGCAAATATGTCCGCCAAGGACAGACTTGCACCGGTACAATTCTCTATAACATAGACAGAAACTACATCCGCAAGGGGCAAAGTGTCTGCGGAGAGATTCTCTATAACATAGACGGCAGATACATCCGTAAAGGGATGAGCATAAATGGAACAATTGTTTTTAACCTAACCGAATATTGATGAAACACATTTTTATAATTGCCATTGTTGCGGCTATGGTTGCCGCAAGCTGCACAAACAGAAACACAGAGAAGGAAATTGACTACGAATCCCTTACAGCGGAGGAGATGCTGGCTGTGATGCGTGCAGACACAAGCTGGACGCGGGAACTTGATTCCATGGCCCAGGTTGCAATAGGCCCCGGAGCCAAGTGCATAGACCCTGTCTGGCACCTGTTCTCTTATGACGGACGTTTCTGGCTGTTCAACCAGGACTGGGGCGGGGTTCTGGAAATCCCGGAAGGCTATATCCCGGAAGACGATTACACCCAGACCCTCCTGTCTTTTCACGGCACCAGTGCAAATTCCCCCGATTCTCTTGTACGCATATCCTTCTATGAAGGTTTCCAGGGCCTCACTTATGATGAGTTTATAGAGAACACTTGCAACAATCTTCTGGAGGACAATTTTATCATCGACGATAAGACAATACAGGACAGCATCTTGACTATCCGTGCCCATAATGACTTTAGTATTAACTACTACGGCAAATATATGTACAAGGACAGCTGCTTTGTAGAGCATGTAGCCGTAGTCCAGTACCCTGACAACCGAAAGGAGGAAGGAGAAGCGATAATCCCGATGGTTAACCGCTATCCGGCCGGACCGAACGGCAAAATCTATGTCGGCTGGGCCAACCAGTAGATGCTGTGGTCACGGGCCCAGTAGGACATCTGCCGCTTGGCGTAATGTCGGGTGTTTGTCTTGATTTTTTCTATAGCCTCCGCGATGGAGGTTTTGCCGTCAAGATAATCGAAGAGTTCCCTGTAGCCCACTGTCCTCAGCGGTGGAATGTGCAATAAATCAGGGCAGAAGACACTGTCTTTGTAACGGAATCTGTCCAGGGATTTGACCTCTTCCAGAAGCCCTTCCTCCATCATTTTGTCCACCCTTTTGTTTATGCGTTCATAGAGTTTATCGCGGTCCATGGTCAGGCCAACTTTCTCGATTTTGAACGGACGGAGTTTGGAAGGCTCAGTCTTCCAGTCAGAGAACTTTTTGCCGGTCTGGAGGGTAACTTCCAGGGCTCGGATAATCCTTTGCGGGTTGGCAATGTCAATTGTGTTGTAGGATTCGGGATCAACTTGCTTAAGCTGATATCGCAGAGACTCTATCCCCTCTTCCTTCATTTTGGCGTTAAGGGAATCGCGGAGTTCCATATCAGGCTCCGGAAAGGCATCCAGGCCGTTGCAGACGGCATCTATGTAAAGGCCGCTGCCACCGCACATTATCAAGCGGTCGTGAGTCTTGAAAAGATCCTCGAGAAGATTTAGGGCATCTATCTCGTACTGGCCGGCAGCATAATGCTCCGTGATGGATTTTGTCTGGATGAAGTAATGCTTAACCTCTTTGAGCTGCTCCTTGGAGGGAACGGCGGTACCGATGGTCATCTCCCTGAAAATCTGGCGGCTGTCGCAGTTGATGACAGGAGAACCAATCTGTTTGGCAAGACTGATTGCGTATGCGGTCTTGCCGACAGCTGTAGGGCCAAGTATTATCGTAAGAACCTTTTCCACTACTTAAGCGGGGTAAACGGATAAACAACACTCACTATGAATATGTTTGCCGCCAGTATTATGATGTTCATGAAGAATCCGATCTTGAGGAAATCCGAGAACCTGTATCCTCCCGGGCCATAGACCAGCATGTGTGTTGGAGAGCCGATAGGAGTTGCAAAGCTGGAGCTAACGCTAATCATCAGGGCAATCAGGAACGGGAAAGGATCATATCCCAGCTTGACTGCGGCTGAATACATAATCGGGCAGAATATGGCGCCGGCTGCGGTGTTGCTTATGAATTCCGTTATGAATGTAGCAACAAGACATATAGCCGTCATAACCAGAAGAGGACTGGTTCCGCAGATATTCAGGATTCCGTAAGCCATCTTCTCCGCGATTCCCGTTTTCTGGAGCGCAAGGCCAAGCACCACAGAACCGGCAAACACCATCAGGATATCCCAGTTTATGGCCTTCATTGCCTGGTCCACGTTGCAGCAGCGGAGAATAATCATGACAAAGGCCGCAATCACAGCGCAATTCATAAGGGACATCACATTGGCGGCACTCAACGCCACCATCGCAATCATAATCAGAGAAGAAAGCAACGTCCTTGTTCCTATATTGGCAACCTGCTCGGAATCAAAGAAATGAATCTGGCTGAAAATTCTGCTGCCTTCCGTTTTCATCTTAGGAGGGCATTCCAGAAGAAGAGTGTCTCCGGCCTGAAGCACAACTTCCCTCGGAGACTGGTTAATCCTCTCCCCCTTTCTGGCCACTGCAACAAGAGTCACATTATTCTGCCCTTCAAATCCGCTCTCTGATATTGTCTTGTTTATCAGGCTGCTGCCAAAAGTGATGTAAGCAGTCTTGAGCTGGCGGTGCTTAACGGATTCTTTTGTGGAAAACACATTATTCTCCGCGATAGCCAGGCCGTGGCTTGCCTTAAGGTCCAGAAGCTCGTCTATCTGCCCGGAAAACACCAGGCGGTCTCCCGCCATGACGGGATCTTCAGGTGTCACCGGAGAAATGACATCACCGTCTGAACGTATGATTTCTATAAGGGATCCGCCCTTGACACTGTCCAGTCCAGCCTCGGAAACGCTCTTGCCAACGTATTTGCTGTCTTGGGGCACCTGGAACTCCACCGTGTATTCCGATGCATCCTCAAAAGCGGCTTCCGGAGCCTTGCGGTCCGGGAGGAGTTTTCTCAGCGCAAGAACGGAAAGGACACCTACCACCAGGCAGAAAAGGCCGGGTATCGTGATAGACAATATATTCATCGATATGCCCGTATTGTCTTTATACAGGCCTGATATGATGAGGTTTGGCGGAGTTCCGATAAGAGTGCAGACACCTCCCATTCCGGAAGCGTAGCTGAGCGGTATCAGAAGCTTGGAAGGAGATATCCCCAGTTTCTTGCTCCACATTTTCACGATTCCCACAAACAAAGCCACAACTGCCGTATTGCTCAGGAATGCACTCAATGCGGCAACCGGGAACATAAGCCTGGAAATGGCACCCGAATACTTTTTGGGCTGACCCAGAAGATGCTTGGCTATCCAGTTCAGGACTCCCGTATGCATCAGGCCGGCA
>JAFYZX010000019.1 GCA_017548505.1 Bacteroidales bacterium
GGAGAGATTCTCGGCAAGCCGAAGGACAAGGCAGATGCAATTAAAATGCTGAAGGAACTTTCCGGCAGAACCCAACAGGTATATACTGGCCTTTGCCTTAGAAGCAAAGACAAAACCATCATTCTTTCAGACGGTTGTGACGTTACCTTCGATATCCTCAGCGATGAGGACATTGAATATTACATAGAAGAATTCAAGCCATTCGACAAAGCCGGCGCCTACGGCATCCAGGAATGGATCGGCCTTGCCTGCATAAAGGAAATCAAAGGCAGCGTCTATACTGTCATCGGCCTGCCCGTCCAATTATTATATAAAACACTACTATCTTTTTGAGTTTCTTTGCTTTTTCATATCTTCATAACTGATTTTTAACGATATTTGTTTCGTTAGAAATGAGTGTGTGAAATGGAAAAGAATAATTCACAGAAACAAGCGGCCAGTCAGTTTGTAAAGGATTGGTCAGGAAAGGGATATGAAAAAGGGGAAACCCAGCGATTCTGGCTTTCTCTGTTACATAATGTTTTTGGGATAGATGATTCTACTAAGATTATGGAGTTTGAGACCCCTGTCAAAACTTTTGCCAAGGACAGAGGCAAAGATTTCATTGATGCTTATATAATTCCGACAAGAGTGCTTATAGAGCAGAAGGGATCCCGGATAGATTTAAGGGAGAAGGTAACGCAATCAGACGGAACAGAACTTACCCCATATCAGCAAGCTCTTCGCTATGCATCAGGTCTTGGTGTTGATAAGTATCCTCGTTGGATAGTAGCTTGCAATTTCAAGTCATTTGAGATTCACGATATGACTCATCCTGAAGATGAACCTCAAGTAATTCATCTAAATGACTTGGAGAGGGAATTTAATCGCCTATCCTTTCTTGTTGACAATACTAGGACAAATATAAATAAAGAGCTGGAAGTCAGTAGGCAAGCTAGTGAAATTATTGGTATTATATACGACAAGCTCCTGGCTCAATACAAGAATCCTAATAGTATTGAGAGCCAAAAATCTCTTAATAAGCTATGCGTAAGGCTTGTTTTCTGTCTCTATGCTGAGGACGCTGGAATCTTTGGAACTAAGAATATGTTCCACGACTATATGGATAGATATAGAGCAGACGAGTTCCGTAAAAAGTTAATAGACTTATTTAAAATACTGGACACTAAGCCGGAAGACCGAGATCCATACGAAGATGAAGGCTTGCTTGCCTTTCCGTATGTAAATGGTGGTATGTTCTCCGGAGATATAGAGATACCGAGAATCACTGATGAAATCCGGAATCTGATTCTTCAGCGTGCCTCAGATGATTTTGACTGGAGCCTCATATCTCCTACTATCTTCGGCGCAATGTTCGAGTCTACCTTAAATCCGGAAACCAGAAGATCCGGTGGCATGCACTATACCTCAATTGAGAACATTCACAAGGTTATAGATCCTCTTTTCCTGAACCAATTAAAGGATGAATTTGAACAAATAAAGTCGATCAGAATTGACAAGACAAGAAAACAAAAAGCACAAGATTTTCAGAACAAACTTTCAAAACTTACTTTCCTTGATCCTGCTTGCGGTAGCGGGAATTTCCTTACAGAATCTTATACTAGCCTTAGAAGACTGGAAAATGAAACGCTCAAAATCATCTATGGTAAAGACCGCTTCCTTGGTGACCTTATTAACCCTATCAAAGTGACTATTAGCCAGTTTTATGGCATTGAAATTAACGACTTTGCTTGTTCTGTGGCTCAAACCGCTCTATGGATTGCAGAAAGTCAGATGATGCAGGAAACCGAGGAGATTGTTGGTTTTAACTTAGATCCTCTTCCTCTCAAGAGATATACTAACATTAAAGAAGGTAATGCTTTGAGACTTGACTGGACAGAGTGGGAAGTTTACGATGACACCCCTACTGTAATAGCCCAACATACAAATATTTATCCTTCATACGAAGAAAGGCCTGCTTTAGTCTGCGAACCAGAGAGTCGATATAATACAGTTGACTTGTACAGTAAACGTATTGAATTTCATAATGAGCCTAAAAATCCCCTAACTCATAGTGTCCGATTTGATTACATAATGGGGAATCCGCCGTTTATTGGGTACGCTCTTCAAAATCCTGAACAAAAGCAAGATATGCTTTCTACTCTTATCGATGAAAAAGGTAAAACATATAAAGCAGCAGGTAAAGTTGACTATGTTGCTGCGTGGTATTTCAAAACCGCAGCTTTGATGCAACAATGCAAATCAATTAAGGCTGCACTTGTTTCTACTAATAGTGTTACACAAGGTGAGCAAGTTGCATTAATCTGGAAACCTCTCAAACATAGATACGGAATTAACTTTGATTTTGCTTGGCGTACTTTTGTTTGGGATAATGAAGTAAGTCAAAAAGCACAGGTTCATTGTGTGATTATCGGTTTTAGTCTTGAGGAAAATTTTAGTCCGGTTCTTTACAATCCAGATGGAACTTCAGTTCGGGTTAATCATATTAATCCATATTTAATAGATGCAGATGACGTTTTTATAGAAACCAGACATAAGCCTATAGCAAATGTCTCAGAAATGTCAAGTGGCGGTAAGCCTGTTGAAGGTGGTTTTCTTATATTTACAGAAGAAGAAAAAGACTCATTCTTAAGAGACGAACCAGAGGCGGCTCCATTATTTAAACGTTTACTCGGAGCAAAAGATTTTATCAATGGAGGTCGTAGATATTGCTTGTGGTTAGTAAATGTTAATCCTACAACAATCAGGAAGTTGCCTAAAGTATTGGATCGAGTTGAGAAAGTCAGGAATTATCGTCTTAAAAGTACTAAAGACGCAACTAGACGCTCTGCTGAAACTCCAACATTATTTCAAGAGGTTAAATACTCTGTAACCGATTATATAGCGGTTCCAGAAGTAAGTTCATCACGGAGGCTTTATGTCCCTATGGATTTTATTGATTCGAATGTAATCTGTACAAATGCTATGAGATTTGTCCCTGATGCCTCTCTCTATGAATTTGGAGTCATGACGTCTATTGTCCATAATGCATGGATGCGAGTTGTATGTGGCAGAATGAAAAGTGATTACGATTATTCGAACACAGTTGTATACAACAACTTTCCTTGGCCAAAGACAAACGATGCTCAAAAAGACAAGATTGAACAGACGGCTAAGTCAATACTTGAAGCCAGAAAACTTTATCCCGAAAGCAGTTTGGCGGACTTATATGATGAACTATCTATGCCTATTGAGGTGCGTAAAGCTCACAAGGCCAATGATATCGCGGTGCTGGAAGCATACGGTTTCCCTAAGGATTCAAGTGAATCGGAGATTGTTTCCCGTTTATTCAAATTGTACCAGGAACTTACGAATAAATAGTAGTTCGAACTTTATTTGAGTTATTGATTAAGGTAGAAGCCGTCGTCACCGGCGGTGATAATTCCTTTATCCGCCATATCGCGGAGAACAGTTATGTACCTTTCCTGAAGGGCGGGAGGTACTTCTTTCTTGAATGAGAGGAAACTCATTCTTTTGTTTTTCGAGGCATTCAGAAGAGAGATTATTTCTTCTTCTATTTTTCTGTCAGACAGTTTCTTGCGGGAAAGGCAGATGTCGCAGACTCCGCAGTCTCTGGTTACTGGCTGGGAAAAATACTCGATCATATAGCGGCTGCGGCACTTGGATTTCTGGGTTGCGTAGCCTATCATAGCCTCAACTCTCTTTTCCATCTGCTCCTTACGCTGGGCATAGCGCTTTGGACTGATATATAGGTTGTTCTCTGTAAGGCGCTCGCACTTGAAGATCATCATCGGAGTTCTGATCTGAGGAATGTAGCGGATGACTTTCTGGCGTGAAAGGGTCTGGAGCTTTTCCCTTACGTTTTGAGGAGTATCCATCGTAATCCTTGCGATGTATTCCTCATCTATCCTTACCATCTGGGAGAAAAGGCCCGTGTAGGTTCTCATAAGGCTCTTGACAAACTCGTCCATTATGGAGCTACCCATCTGGATATTGTAGAGCTCGTCTCTTGCTACGAGGAACATAATCCTGGAAGGGTTGTCAATCTCATCGGTGAGTTCCCAATAACCTTCCTGCTCAAGATATTTTATTGCGTAGTAAGCGCTTACGGCATTGAGGCTATAGGCCCTGGCAAACTCCATCAGGTTGAATTTTCTTATAGTGTTCTCTCCGTCTCCGTATGCAATCTGGAGATGGTTGAAGACATACTGATAGACCTTGGCCATGTATTCAGTGGACGGGAAATTGACGGAAACAAGTTGACGTGTTTTCTTGATGTCCGAGCCGTCGAAAAGAAGGACTGCCCAGGCAGGTTTTCCGTCTCTTCCGGCCCTGCCCGCTTCCTGGAAATAGGCTTCCAGAGAATCAGGCATATCTACATGGACAACAATCCTTACGTCTGCCTTGTCTATGCCCATACCGAAGGCGTTGGTGGAAACTATGATCTTGGTCTTGCCTTTTTTCCAGTCTTCCTGTCTTATGTTCCTTTCTTCCTTGCCGAGGCCGGCGTGGTAGAAATCAGCCGAAATGCCTGATTCCTTAAGGAAAGCGGCTATCTCTGCGCAGCGTTTTCTTTCCCTGCAATAGACTATTCCCGAGCCATCTCCCAAAGACTTGTTGAATGTTGAGCAGATTGCCAGAAGGGAACCAAGCTTGTCTTCCCCTTCCTTTACGATGTATGCAATGTTTTTCCTGGAAAAGTCTGTGGCTACTACGTTTTTCTCCCGGAAGCCCAGCTTCTCCATTATGTCTTCGGAAACCTCCTTCGTGGCAGTGGCGGTTAGGGCTATGACCGGGATGTTTTTTCCGATGATTTCCCTGACCTTGATGATTTCCAGATAGGAAGGACGGAAGTCATATCCCCACTGGGAGATGCAATGCGCCTCATCCACAACAAGATAGGATATTTTCATCTCGGCGGCTCTGGACTTGAAATCATGGGTGGAAAGCCTTTCTGGAGAAACATACAGGAACTTGTAGTTGCCGTAAACGGCATTGTCCAAAGTTATTCCTATTGACCTTGGAGTCATACCGGAATGCACGGCAAGGGCCCCTATTCCCTTTGCTCTGAGTGTTTCCACCTGGTCCTTCATAAGGGCGATAAGTGGACTGACAACAAGGCAGATACCTTCCTTAGCAAGGGCCGGAACCTGGAAGCAGATGCTCTTTCCGCCACCTGTAGGCATCAGGGCAAGGGTGTCCTTTCCCTCGGCGATGCTCTCGATTACTTTCTCCTGCGCCGGACGGAAGGACTCATATCCCCAATAGTTTTTCAGTATCTCCCTGAACTTCTCCATTTATCTTGCAAGGTGCAAAGAGGCTCCTTCGTTTGTAGTGATTTCCAGCTTTTTGCCTGTCGGGTCAAGATTGGTGGTGCAACTGATCCTTTCACCCGGAAATACTTCAGACTTCATTCTCCTGACCATTTCGTCAGATGTAAGGTCTCTAATTATGGAATTGACGGAATCTTTCATTTCCGGCTTGTAGGTTATGGAACTGTCGTTTGCAACGAGAGAGAAGGATTCAGGGGCGAAATGGAGAATCAGGGAGTCTTTGACAATCTCCCATCTTCCCTCACGTTTTGAGTCAAGGCTGATCTTCCCGTAAAATAAAGAGCTTGTCACCATGTAACTGCAAACACACTTCAGGGTGTGGTCAGGGTTGAAATACATCTCGATGGAGCTGTCATCTCCAGATACGGATACCCATTTGCCCTCTATAGTCTTCCCTGTCGCCCTGCGGACCTCTCCCAGAGTCTTTTCGGCAAATTCCTTGAGGTCCTTGTCGGTGACATTTGTGAGGAACTTGTTTGCCTCGTTCAGCCCTAAGCAGTTTTCAAGAACATAGTTCAGCAGATATTTGCGGTTCTCCAGATTATCCATGTAGTATTTTGTCCTTTCATCGCCGAGCCACTTGCCGCAGAGGGCGTAAAAACTCTCATCCTCGAACAGCACATTGGAATTCATAAGGATCTGGTAGCTTTCCTCTTCGCTGATCGGTCTCTTGAAATAGACCCAGTTCTGAAGCTGGTCTTCCAGGATGGAGCGCAGGTGGTAACACTTCTGGACGTTGCGGATAAAGGACATGTCGCTCAGGGTATTCCAGGAATCCTGGCTGCTGTTGAAGATGGATTCGTTGGATTTGTCGAACTGCAGGTGAGTGTCGAAGGTCGCCGATATAATATAATTGAGGAAACGAA
>JAFYZX010000111.1 GCA_017548505.1 Bacteroidales bacterium
CACTGCGAGTGGTTCCTTGCTCCGGTTGCCCCCGGAAGAACCTTCACCATACCACGGTAGCTGTTCTCGCTGCAACCCGCTGAAATTCCCTTGCTCACGATGCGGCTGCGGGTATTCTTCCCGATATGAATCATCTTTGTACCGGTATCCGCCTGCTGGTAATTATTGGTCACGGCAACGCTGTAGAACTCGCTCACGGAGTTGTCTCCCTTGAGTATTGTGCTCGGGTATTTCCAGGTAATCGCGGAGCCCGTTTCCACCTGAGCCCAGAAAAGGCGGGAGTTTGAACCCTCGCATATTCCCCTCTTGGTCACAAGGTTATAGATTCCGCCCTCTCCTTTCTTGTTTCCCGGATACCAGTTCTGGACGGTGGAGTATTTCACCTCCGCGTCCTGCTTTACCACAATCTCAACCACCGCGGCGTGAAGCTGACTCTCGTCTCTCTGAGGTGCAGTGCAGCCCTCCAGATAACTTACATAACTGCCCTCGTCGGCGACAATCAAAGTCCTCTCGAACTGTCCGGTACCAAGAGCGTTGATACGGAAATAGCTGGAAAGTTCCATCGGGCAGCGGGTGTTCTTCGGGATGTAGCAGAAACTTCCGTCTGAGAACACTGCGGAATTAAGGGCTGAAAAATAGTTGTCGCCGACAGGAACCACACTTGCCAGATACCTGCGCACAAGATCCGGATAATCCCTTACAGCCTCGGAGAAGGAGCAGAAGATTATGCCCTTCTCGGCGAGGGTTTCACGGAATGTAGTTTTTACTGATACTGAATCAAATACGGCATCCACCGCCACTCCACCCAGCACGTTTCTTTCCTTGAGCGGAATGCCCAGTTTCTCAAAAGTGGCTTCCAGTTCCGGATCCAGCTTGTCTGCCGTTTTCTTCTTAGGGGCGGCAAAGTAGATTATGTCTTGGTAGTTTATTTCCGGCAGTTTCAGATGGCCCCAGGAAGGGGTTTTCATCGTGAGCCACTTGCGGAAGGCTTTCAGGCGGAATTCCAGCATCCACTCCGGCTCTCCCTTCCTCTCGGATATATGGCGGATAATGTCCTCGTTCAACCCCTTTGGAGCAAATTCCTGCTCCACATCGGTGACGAAGCCTTCCTTGTATTCCGAAGAGGCAACTGCCTTCAATATTTCCTTCTGACTGCCCATAGGGCCACAAAGATAGTATTTTCGGCCGATTTGCGCTATCTTTGTCTTGCTATGGCAAAGAAGAAAGAAATCACCCGCACGGAAATAAAGGAGCTTGGAAGGGTAAAAACCCTCGACCGTCTATTTGAAAAAAGCAGCTTCACAAATTCCAGAACAACCCTCATTCCGCCCATCAAAGGCGGCAAGGGTGTCGTTACCGCAAACTCCATGATGCTGGAGGGCGTGGACTTCGACCTGACCTACACTCCGGTCAAGTATCTGGGATACAAGGCGGCTGTTCACGCAATGGGTTATCTGTACGCGCAATGCGCCAAGCCTTGCTCCCTGAATTTTTCCATCGGGGTTTCTTCCAAATTCAGCTACGAGCACATAGACTGGCTGTGGGCCGGAATCCAGGCCGCTGCAAAACTCCATTCAGTGGAAAACCTCACTCTGGAACTTGTCCCGTCCATGAGCGGGCTTATGATCAGCTGCGGGGCGGCGGGAAATCTTCTCTCTCCGGAGTATGACAAGGAAACCACTCCAAACTCCCTTATCTGCGTAAGCGGAAACCTCGGCAGCGCCTGCATGGGATTCTACGTACTGGAAAGGGAAAAGGCGGCGTTCACCGGAACCCAGCCTCAGCTGGAAAAATACAAATATCCTCTTGGACAGTATCTTACACCGGATATCGAGCCGTCCGTGCTGGAGAGTTTCAGGGAAACCGGCATCTGGCCGACGGCGGGTTATTTCCTGACCAGGGGTCTCGGCGATGCGGTAAGGCAGATGGCTCGCGACTGCAATTGCGGGGCAAACATTTTCCTGGACAAGATACCTGTTGCTCCGGAAGCCAGAATGGTTTCCGAGGAAATCGGAATCGATATGGCAACGGCCATAATTAACGGTGGAGACGATTACCGCCTGATGTATGTCTTCCCTCTGGAAGCCCACGAGGCCATCCGCAAGGAACTCCCTTGGCTCGAAGTGATTGGGCTCACCGCAAAAGAAGGCTGCCACCTGGTTTCTCCGGATGGAAACTATCTGGAAATCAAAGCCCAGGGCTGGGATTAGAACAGGGACAGGTTAACGTTTCCTTTGTATTTGACCCCCATCTTCTCAAGTTCCTTGAGAAGCGCGTTGTCCACTTCCACAAGGAATTTTGTGTCATAGTCAAGGCTGAACCCCTTTTCCTTTTCAACGATTTTCATCTTTACCGGAGTCTTGGCGGTGTCTTCCGTCTTGGACGTTGAGCGGTGTTCCTTTATGAGCCGGATAAGGTCTGTGCGGAACTGCTTGTCTATGATATTTGCCGGAACTATAATCTCCAGAGACTGCAGTCCGCTTGCCTTTACGTTTGCAAGCAGGCGGATGGATTCTATCTTTAGGGCTGGAGACGGATCCTGCGGGCTGCGCCTTCTGATTTTCAGCTTGATGAAGACAGCGCTTCCGTCCTTGATATAGCCCATATTGCTCTCGTAAGTCTTGCCGAAGAGGGTGATGTTTACGCTGGACGAGAAATCTTCCAGGGTGAAGGTGCAGAACGGGCTTCCTGATTTGGAGACCCTCTCGTTGACATTGGTGACAAGGCCTCCGATGAAAAAGTCCTGGTTCTCCTCTATCTGGTATTCAGAGCCCTGCTTAAGCCTCTCGGCGATTTCTCCCGGGGTGGTTGTACAGAAATTCTCAAGTTCAAACCTGAACACGTCCAGAGGATGGGAGGAAATGTACATTCCCACAAGTTCCCTTTCCTTTTTCAGGAACTCCATAAGATTCATCTCTCCGGTTCTCGGAGGAACCTCGGGCTTCGTAAGCTGGAAACCCTCGTCCTGGTCTCCGAACAGGGACTCTATGGAATTGTCCATCGCGTTGAAATCCTGGACATATCTCATCAGGGAATCAAGGAATACCTCTCCCCTCTTGTTTTCCATAAAGTACTGGTCTCTGCGGATATCCGGGAAGGAAGAGTCAAACGCGCCGGCGTATGCCAGGTTTTCCATCGTCTTGCGGTTGATGCTCTTAGGGCAAGCCCTCTCCACAAAATCAAAGATATCCTTGTAAGGAGCGTGGGTCACAATATCCTCGGCGATTTGGGAACCGAGGCCCTTGATCGCCGCAAGGCCGAACCTTATCTCGTTGTCCCCGGTTACGGTGGCGTTCACTCCGCCCTCGTTGACATCCGGCCCGAGAACGCTAAGTCCCATCCTCTTGCATTCGTCCATAAGGACGGTTATCTCCTTGGTGTCCGCGGAGTTCTTGGTAAGGTTGGCGGCCATGAACTCTGCCGGGTAATGGGCCTTCATATATGCGGTCAGATAACCTATCCAGGCATAGCAGGTGGAGTGGGACTTGTTGAAAGCGTACTTGGCAAACTCCTTCCAGTCTTTCCAGATTTTCTTAAGAACATCCTTGGAAAAACCGTTTTCCACTCCGTTGTTGATGAAGATCTCCTGCAGTTCCACCATCTTCTTCAGGTCTTTCTTTCCCATCGCCTTTCTCAGGGAATCCGCCTGACCCTTGGTGAAGTTGGAAAGCCTCTGGCTCAGAAGCATCACCTGCTCCTGGTAAACCGTAACCCCGTAAGTGTCGGAGAGTATGTTCTCCATCTCCGGAAGCTCGTAGGTAATCGGCTCGCGGCCGTTTTTCCTGGCTACGAACATCGGTATATACTGCATAGGCCCCGGACGGTAGAGGGCGTTCATCGCTATCAGGTCTTCAAACCTGGAAGGATGAAGCTCCCTGAGCCACTTTTGCATTCCCGGGCTTTCAAACTGGAACGTGGCCACGGTATCTCCTCTTCCAAAGAGCTTGAAGGTAGCCTTGTCGTCCAGCGGAACGGAGTTGATGTCTATATCCAGCCCCCTGTGCTTCTTGATGTTGGCAAGGGTTTCCTTGAGGATGGACAGAGTCCTCAGCCCCAGAAAGTCCATCTTGAGCATTCCCACGTCTTCTATCCTGGTTCCCTCGTACTGAGAAATCCATCCCTCCACACCCTTTGCAATGGATACCGGTATGTGTTCCATCAGGTTATGCGGGCCTATGATCACGGCGCAGGCGTGGACTCCGGGCTGGCGGATAGTTCCCTCCAGCTCCCTTGCGTAATGCAGGGTTTCCCTTACCTTCGGGTCTTCGGAAGACTCGTACTCCTTTCTGAAGTCCTCCACGAATTTCAGGCAGTTGTCAAAAGTCGGCTTGTAATCCTTGGTTTCCGTCACTTCCTTGCCGTCCTCGTCCTTGACCTTGATGTCTTCCTGGAAATTGCGGGTAGGAACCATGGACGCCAGCTTGTTGGATACCGGCAGCGGAAGGTCCTCGATCCTGGCCACGTCCTTTATGGCCTGCTTGGTGGCCATTGTGCCGAAAGTCACAACGTGACTCACGTGATCCTTGCCGTATTTCTCCTCCACGTATTCATACACCTCTCCCCTTCTTTCCTCCTCGAAGTCTATGTCAATATCCGGCATCGATATACGGTCCGGATTAAGGAAACGCTCAAACAGGAGGTCGTACTTGATAGGATCCATATTGGTGATTCCCAGGCAGTATGCTACAACGCTGCCGGCGGCCGAGCCTCTTCCCGGACCCACCCAGATGCCTTTTGAGCGGGCGTGGTTGATAAAGTCGTGGACAATCAGGAAGTAGTCCGGAAATCCCATTCCCCGGATGGTGGCCAGCTCAAAATCTATCCTTTCCTGAATACTCGGAAGAATGTCTCCATAACGTTTTGTGGCTCCCTCCATCACAAGATGGCGGAGATAGGCGTTGGAGTCTTCAAACTCTGCCGGAATGTCGAAATGCGGAAGAATGTGCGGAATATTTATCTCATATCTCTCCACTTTCTCTGCGACCTCCAGAGTATTTGCAATCACCTCCGGATGGCCGTAATTGATTGCCGCCATTTCCTCTCCGCTCTTCATATACTCCTCCTGGGTATAGTGCAAACGGCCGGCATCGGTGAGCTTGCTGGCGGTATTGATGCAGATGAAAAGGTCGTGGGCCGGGCCGTCTTCCTTTTTCACAAAGTGGCAGTCGTTGGTGGCCACGCACTTTATCCCCAGCTGCTCGGCCATCCTGTAAAGCACCGGATTCACCCTCTGCTGCTCCTCAAAGACTATGTTGCTCTGCCCCGGAACCTTGCAGTTGTGGTTCTGGATTTCAAAGTAATAGTCTTCTCCGAAGATGCTTCTGTACCAGATTGCGGTATCCATGGCCTCCTGCAGATTTCCCTTAAGAATGGCCTGCGGAATTTCTCCTGCAAGGCAGGCGGAGCAGCAAATCAGCCCCTCGTGATATTTCTGCAAAAGTTCCCTGTCCACCCTCGGACGGTTGTAGAATCCCTCCGTAAATCCCAGGGAGGAGAGTTTTATCAGGTTATGGTAACCCGTCAGGTTCTTTGCAAGAAGAATCAGGTGGTAGGCGCTTCTGCGGTCTGTATAGGCTTTCTTTATAAAGCGGCTTTCCGGAGCCACGTAAACCTCGCAGCCCACTATAGGCTTGAGGGTTTTGCCGGTATTCTTCTCGGCCTTCTTTACGGCATCCAGGAAATCCTTCACGCCGTACATCACACCGTGATCCGTCAGGGCCATAGCCGGCATGTCCAGCTCCATCGCCCTGTCTATGTAATCCTCTATCTTTCCCATTCCGTCCAGAATGGAATAATGGCTATGCAGGTGCAGGTGTACAAAAGGGGTGCTCATCGATCGTTTTCCGTTTTTCTGTTTATTCCTTTACAAGCACTTTTCCTGTCATTTCCTCGGGCTGAGGGATATCCATAAGGTGGAGAATGGTCGGGGCTATATCGCAGAGCCTTCCGTCCTCCACGCTCCTTACGTCCGGATCCACAACCACAAACTGGACAGGATTCAGGGAGTGGGCGGTGTTAGGAGTTCCGTCTTCGTTTACCGCGTAATCGGCATTGCCGTGGTCTGCCGTAATCAGAACTGAATAACCCATCTTTCTGGCTTCCTTAACAATCTTTCCGACAAGGTTGTCAATCGTCTCAACAGCCTTGCAGATAGCAGGATACACGCCTGTATGACCAACCATATCCCCGTTTGCAAAGTTCAGAATAATCATATCCTCCTTTCCTGTGCGGATTGCCTCAATGAGTTTCTCGGCTACTTCCGGGGCGCTCATCTCGGGCTGAAGATCGTAGGTTGCAACCTTTGGAGACGCCACAAGAATCCTGTCCTCGTTCTGGAAAGGCTCTTCCCTTCCTCCGTTAAAGAAGAATGTAACGTGGGCGTATTTTTCTGTCTCAGCGATTCTTAGCTGCCCCTTTCCTGCTGCAGCAACAACCTCTCCAAGAGTCTTCTGCACGTTTTCCTTGTCAAAAAGGATATGAAGTCCCTTGAACTGGTCGTCGTAAGGAGTAAGGCAGCAGTAGTAAAGCGGAATGGTGTGCATTCCCTCTTCCGGCATGTCTTTCTGAGTGAGGACACTTGTCATTTCCCTTGCACGGTCATTTCGGAAATTGAAGAAAATAACAGCGTCATTTTCCTTTATCACGGCAACCGGCTTTCCGTTTTCCTCAACGCAAACAGGCTTGATGAACTCGTCTGTAACTCCCTCGTCGTAAGAGGCCTGGATGCCTTCCTGGGCTGAAGGGAATTTTGCGCCCTTGCCTTCTGTCAGAAGGTCGTAGGCTTCCTTGATCCTGTTCCAGCGCTTGTCGCGGTCCATGGCATAGAACCTTCCGCACACGGAAGCCACTTTGCCTGTGCTTTTTGCTATATGCTCCTCAAGTTCGGCGACAAATCCTTTTCCGCTGCGCGGATCGGTATCCCTTCCGTCCATGAAGCAGTGGACAAACACTCTCTCGAGTCCGCATTCCTTTGCAGCGTCCAGAAATCCGAAAAGATGCTCCAGGGAACTGTGCACTCCACCCCTTGAAACAAGTCCCATAAGATGAAGGTCGTGCCCCTTGGCGGCGTATGCCATCACATCGTGGATCTCCTTGTTCTCCAGCATCTTGCCCTCTCGGCAGACTTTGTTGATCTTTACCAGGTCCTGATATACCACCCTTCCGGCTCCAATGTTGAGATGCCCCACCTCGGAGTTTCCCATCTGGCCCTCCGGAAGGCCCACGTCCTCTCCGCAGGCCATAAGCTGCGAGTGCGGATACTCTGCCCTCAGGGCATCTATGTTAGGCTGTCCTTGGGTATATATCGCGTTAGACTTGTCGTTTCTTCCCAATCCCCATCCGTCGAGGATCATCAGCAGTACTTTCTTTCCCATTTTCTATTTCCTTTTCTTCGATGATTTCTTCTTTTTCTTTTCAGGAATCTCTTCCGAGAACACTCCATAATCTTCCATTTTCTCTCCTTCCGGAATTACCAGGGAGAAGTCTATGTTCTTCTGTTCCAAGGAGGCACGCTCCACCCTTACCTTGACTTTATCGCCGAGCATAAACCTTCTTCCGGAAGACTTCCCTGTGACGCAGAACCTCTTCTCGTCAAACTGATAGTAGTCGTCAGTGAGTTCACGAAGGGCGACCATTCCCTCGATATGGGTTGGTTCCACCTGAACGTAGATTCCCCACTCGGTTACACCGCTTACGGTTCCTTCGTAAACCTCACCCACGCGCTCCTTCATGTACTCTGCCATCTTGTACTTGACGCTGGACCTTTCCGCCTCGGTTGCAATCTGCTCCCTCTGGGAGGAGTGCTGGCAATAGTCCTCGAATGCCTGCTTGTCCGCACTCTTTCCGCCCTCGAGATAGCGGGATAGCAGGCGGTGAACCATCATATCCGGATATCTTCTGATTGGCGATGTAAAGTGCGTGTAGTACCTGAATCCCAGACCGTAGTGGCCGATATTGTCCGTTGAGTACTGGGCTCTTGCCATACATCTTAGGGCCATAAGTTCTATAGAATCACACTCCGGCTTTCCGTGTATCTGCTCCACGAGTTTATTGAGGCTCTTTGCCAGCTGGCCCGGATTCTCTGCCTCCAGCCTGTAGCCGAAATACTTGACAAAGGTCTTGAGCTCGGCCACCTTCTCCATATTAGGCTCGTCGTGGATACGGTAAACGAATGTCGGAGCCTGCTTCTTTATGGCCGTGGAAACGTATGTGGCAACGGCCTTGTTGGCCAGAAGCATATATTCCTCGATGAGCCAGTTGGCGGATTTTGTAACCTTCTGCACAACGTCTATCGGCTTGCCCGTCTCGTCCACAAGAACCTTCATCTCAGGCCTCTCAAAACTGATGGAACCCTCCTGGAATCTCTTCTTCCTCAGCACAGAAGCCAGTTTATGAAGTTCCAGCACGGCGGTAATAACTTCCTGTGACGGAATCTTTCCCTCCGGCATAACGGGAGTATAAGTTGTCATATCCCCGTTGTTGTCTATGATCTGCTGGGCCTCCTCGTAGGCAAAGCGGAAAGACGAGTTAATCACGCTTCTTCCGAACCACTGGCTGTAAACCTTTCCGGCAGCATCCATCTCGAAAATCGCCGAGAAACAAAGCTTGTCCTCATTAGGCCTCAGCGAACAAAGATTGTTTGAAAGAGCTTCCGGAAGCATAGGGATAGTCCTGTCCACAAGATAGACGGAAGTCGCCCTGGCGTAAGCCTCCTTGTCAATGATACTCTGCGGTTTTACGTAATAGGAAACATCGGCGATGTGGATACCTATTTCCAGATGTCCGTTGTCCAGCACCTTGTATGAAACGGCATCGTCAAAGTCCTTGGCGTCTGCCGGGTCTATCGTGAAAATACAATCCTTGCGGAGGTCTTTTCTTCCTTCAAGATCCTTTGCGGTAATCTTCTTCGGAATCTTTTCCGCCTCAGCCTCAACCTCGGCCGGGAACTTGTACGGAAGACCGTATTCGGAAAGGATGGCGTGCATTTCCGTATCGTTGTCGCCAGGTTTTCCGAGCACATCCACAACCTCTCCCACCGGAGTCTGGAAACCCCTCGGGAATTCCTTTACCAGAACAGCCACTTTCATTCCCTGCCACTCCTTCTGGACGCTGTCGTATGGTACTTCCACATCGTAAGGCATGCTCTTGTTCTCGATGATTACCCAGGCGTGCTTGCCCGTTATCTGCATAAGGCCCACCCACGGACGGGTAGAGCGCTCGACCACGCATATTACCTCTCCCTCGCTGCCTTTCTCCTCGTTCTTCTTCAGGATAGCTACCCTCACCTTATCGTTATTGAGGGCGCCCCTCATCTTGCCTATAGGAATGAATACGTCCTCTCTCTGGTCCCGCTTTGCGCCCGGACGCTCGTCCTCCTTTGGGGCTCTTCTGACAAAACCGTACCCTCCGGACGCTATCTCAAGAATTCCTTCTATTTCCTCTATCGCCCGCTTGCCGCGAGGATTCAGGCCCGCGGCTCTCCTCTCTGCATCCCGTCCCATTGTCATTCCGGTACGGCGGCGGGACTTTTTCATCCCGTAAACCGCTGATTTCTTTCCCGAAGACTGCGCCCCTCTCTTTCTGTTTCTTTTCGTCATTTTCTTTTGATGGTTTTTATAGTGCAACCACAAATTTAAGAATTATAAAAAAGAAAAGGGGAAGATATCTCCCCCTTTTCTGAAATTAATTCTCAACGTATTGATTGTTACTTCTTTGCAATCTTAGCCTGTTTCTTGGCGTTAAGGTCGTACATAACAGGGGTTGCAATGAATACGGATGAGAATGTACCCACGATAACACCTATTGCAAGGGCTACTGCAAATCCGCGGATTGTATCTCCGCCGAAGATTGCGATTGCCAGCAATACAACCAGGGTTGTACCTGAGGTGTTGAACGTTCTTGCGAGTGTGCTGTTAACCGCACCGTTTACATTGTCCTTGAGGGTTCTCTTTGGATAAATCCTCTTGTACTCGCGGATACGGTCGAAGATAACCACGGTATCGTTGATAGAATAACCGATGATTGTCAGCACGGCCGCAATAAATGTCTGGTCAACGTCCAGCGTGAACGGCAGCACTCCGGTAAAGATGGAATAGAAACCTATCACGATGATGGAGTCGTGGGCAAGGGCGGCAACACCGCCAGCTCCCCAGGACCAGTTGGAGAATCTTGCGGCAATGTAGAGGAAGATAGCCACCAGCGCAATGATTACAGCGTAAGTTCCCTTGCGCTTCATGTCGTTTGCGATGGTAGGACCAACCTTGTCGGAACTTACGATTCCGTTAGGATTGTCCACCGTGGTGGTGAACTGCTCCTGGCTGAGGTGCTTGTCAAAGAAATCGCTGCCGTTAAGGGCGTTGTAGATCTTTGTCTCTACCTCCTGGTCAACTTCCTGCGAATTGTCGTTGATCTTGTACTTGGTAGTTACCTTCATCTGGCTGCCTGAACCAAACTGCTTAACCTCCACGCTCTCTCCGAATTCGGCCTCTACGGCTTTTCTAACCTGCTCGGCAGAAACCATCTTGTCGAATCTGAGAACGTATGTGCGGCCACCCGTAAAGTCAACTCCGTAGGAGAATCCTCTTCCGAAGATGAAGAACAGGCAGATAGCAATCACAACGGCTGCAAGCACGTAAGTGAACTTCCTCATTCCGATAAAATCGAAATGTGTGTTGGTAAGGAAGTTGCGTGTTGCCTTGCCCTCGAAGGAGATTTTCTTGTTCTTTGCAAGACGGCCCTCGAAGTACAGTCTTGTGATGAAGATTGAGGTAATCAGGGAGGTAATGATACCAATGATCAGGGTTGTTGCGAATCCCTGGATAGGGCCCGTTCCGAACACCGCCAGAACGATACCTACGATGATGGTAGTGATGTTACCGTCGAGGATTGCAGAGTAAGCGTTGCTGTAACCGTCCTTGATGGCAAGGCGGAGCTGCTTTCCGCTGCGGAGTTCCTCCTTGATTCTCTCGTAGATGATGACGTTGGAGTCCACCGCCATACCCAGAGTCAGAATCAAACCGGCGATACCAGGCAATGTCAGAACCGCTCCGATGGAGATAAGCGCTCCAATCAGGAAGATAACGTTGCAAATCAGTGCGATGCAAGCTGCAACACCGGCTCCCCTGTAGAAGAACAGCATGTACAGCAGCACCAGGATGAACGCTATCAGGAACGAGAACATTCCAGCGTTGATGGATTCCTTACCGAGGGAAGGTCCAACAACCTGCTCCTGAAGAATTGTTGCAGGTGCAGGAAGCTTACCGGACTTGAGCACGTTTGCAAGGTCTGTAGCCTCCTCAAACGAGAATCTTCCGGAGATTTCGCTTCTTCCGCCCTCGATAGGCTCGTTTACGTTAGGATAGGAATAAACCATTCCGTCGAGAACAACAGCCACGCATCTGCCGACATTGTCTGCAGTTATTCTTGCCCAGGTTCTTGCACCGTCTGGGTTCATCGCCATGCTTACGGAAGGATATCCGCCCTGCTCCCTGTAGGAGATGCTTGCATCGGTGATGCAGCTTCCGTCCAGAGGGGCTTTGCCGTCTCTCTGGGAATTCTTGATTCCAACCAGCTCGAAATAAGTCTCGGCATTGTCGGTTGGCTTAACGCTCCACATAGGAACGATGTCTGCAGGCATAACAGCCTTTACCTGAGGCATGTTCAGGTATTTGTTAACCATTGCGGTATCCTTGTAGTGGGCAACGCCCATGCAGGCCTTGCGCTCTGGACTAGGACGCAGGATGGCAAGAAGCGGATGGCTCTTTGCTAGGGCTGCCTCGTTTGCAAGGGAATCGGCGGAACCGATTTCCTTCTTTACGGCCTCTGCAAGTCCACCCTCTGCCTTCTCGGCAGAAGTGGTGTCAACAGCCTCGTTCTGAGCCTCCTCAGCGATAATGTCTCTGAGAATGGCATCTGCCTGGCTAAGGGAGCCGCTAACCTCGGAATACTCGTAGGTTGGCCAGAACTCCAGAGATGCTGTTCCCTGGAGAAGCTTTCTTACACGCTCCGGCTCCTTTACGCCAGGAAGCTCTACCAGAATTCTTCCGGAACTTCCAAGACGCTGGATATTAGGAGCGGTAACTCCAAAACGGTCGATACGGCTGCGGAGCACCTGGAACGAGTTGGAGATTGCACTCTCTGCCTCCTGACGGATAACATCGATAACCTGATCGTCTGTGCTTTCTGTCTTGATCTTGTCCTTCATCTCGTAAGTGGAGAAGATGGAAGACAGTTTCTTTCCGCCGGAAAACTCTTTCCAAGCCTGTGCAAACAGGGTTATGAAATCCTGGCGCTTCTCAACCTCGTCCTTGGTGGCCTTTTCCAGAGCCTTTACAAATTCCTCGGACTGGTTATTGTTGCTCAGAGCCTTTACCAGATCCTTCAGCTGCACCTGCATCATGACGTTCATACCGCCCTTCAGGTCAAGACCCAGCTTGATCTCCTTCTCCTTGACCTCCTTGTAGGTGTTGCTCAAGAATACTTTCTGGTCTGCTATGGAATCCAGGTAATATCTGTTCTTTACTTTATTTACAGAGTCCAAGTAGTATGCCTGGTCGTCTTCGGAGACCATTGCAAATTCCGGCTTGGCTTTCTCTGTCTCAATAGCTTTGGCAGCGTATGCTTCCGCTTTCTTCTCCTGATGCCTTGTTGCCCACGTAAACGACAGCTGGTACAGGCAGGCCAGCAAAATCAGGATTGCCAATGCTTTAAAAAGCCCTTTGTTCTGCATTTTATATTACATTTTTGGTAAACAGGGTGCAAATTTACAATTTTTTCGTTAAAAAAAAGTATTTCTTAACTTTGCGAGGATGAAGAAAACCATATCGCTGACCATATTGCTGCTGGGTTGCGTATTTCTCTGCGACAAAACTCCCGCCCAAAACCTGAGCGAGGGAGCGCAGAAAAACGAGAGGCGCGCGGATTCCCTATACCGCAGATACGAGTTCGCACGCGCACGGGACATTTACGCCCAGATGGCCCAAACCGCCGAAGGCCAGGACAAGAACCGCCTGGAACTCAAGTCTATATCCTGCCAGAACGGACAAGCCATGCTGCAGTATGTTTCTTCCCCTACCATCGTGACACGCAAGATCCAGGAGAAAAAGGACTTCTACCTCTACTATCCGAAAATCAGCAGCGTGGGCCACTTCATCCACGCTCCCCAGGGGCTCCCTTCCACAAGCGACACCCTCTACCTTCCAAACGACAAGAACACGCTTTACTATAGTACAAAGACCAACAGCGGAGACTGGGACATATTCATAACCCGCAAGCAGGAAGACGGAAGCTGGAGCGCTCCGGAAGCTTTGAGCAATACTGTCAACAGCCGTGGCAACGAGATCTTCCCGTTCCTTTCTCCGGACGGAAAGCGGCTCTACTTCTCCTCCAACGGCCATTACGGAGCCGGCGGATATGACCTCTACGTAAGCGTCTGGGACGAGGCCGAGCAGAAATGGGGCCTTGCCCAGAATATGGGCTTCCCTTATTCATCGCCGAGCGACGACCTGTTCTTCTACATCACCCCGGACGGAAAATACGCCGCCTTTTCCTCCACCCGCTCCCTGGACGACCCGAACTCCAGGCTCTATAGCCCAACCAGAATACTCAGCTACGTGGTGGATTACGAGGAAGAGCCCATAAAGCATCGGGCAACTCCCGAAGAGGCATACGAACTCTCCCGCCTCAGAAGCGGAACCGTTATGACACAGCAGCAGAGAGACTCCCTCAACAACGCCGCAGTGGCCAAGGCCCTTGAA
>JAFYZX010000112.1 GCA_017548505.1 Bacteroidales bacterium
CCCACGTCTATCTTTCCGGCCCCGGGTCCCAGCTTAACCTTCTGCGCAATTACATCCCCGTCTTCCAGAAGGTCTATCTCCATCCCGAAGACATCGTCAAAGACTTTTTTCCCGCCCTGCTTCACGTACGGCTCTCCCACAAGTTCAACCCCGCTTCCCCCAACAGTCAGAATTGTTGGGTTAGGCCCTCCGTCGTACGGCCCCAACCCGTAGGTATGCCATCCTTCATTAATCACCGCAGCAACCTGAACTTCAAACACTCCCTCGGAAACCTTCTCCAGAGATGCCTTCCATTTAACCGGCTGCCCTATATCAAACTGTGCATAAGAGGCCCCAAAGGAAAAACACAGGGCAATCACTACCGCCAATCTTCTCAAAACATTCATAAAACTAGATTTCTACGCCAGACAAAAATAGAAAGCGGGAGCCACAAAAGCAACTCCCGCGACAACTAATCTAAAAAAAACGAATCTATGAACACTTGATTAATTGCTATTCTTTTTGACTCGGCGAAAAATCAAAAGTAAAGTTTCAGATAGAAATAATGTGGTTTTTGCTATGCCCTTCCAACGGCTTTGATACAGAAAAGTGTTCCTGTCGTCCCGTTTTTATGGACGACAGGAGCAAAAACAGGCAAAAATGCTCCCACCCTCTCCTTTTTAGGGACGACAGGAGCACTTAACAAGGACTGTAGTTATTTAGATGGGTGTTTCTTCTTGCTCTTGGAGAACATCCAAGACATAAAATCAGGCATCTCGAAGGCTTTCCACCAGCAGACATGTCCGCAGCCAGGGAATTCGTGGTAACGGACATCCGCTCCGGCGGCCTTCAGGGCACGGTACGCATCCCTGGATCCTGAAACAGGAACGGCAGGGTCGCTGTCCCCGTGGTAAAGGCTCCAGGACACGCCCTCGAAATTCCCGAGCCTTTCTGGGTTTATGTCTCCGCAAATCGGAACCGCAGCGGCAAAGACGTCCGGATGACGGGCCACCGCGTCGAAAGCTCCGATTCCGCCCATAGACATTCCATAGATATACACCCTGTCCGGATCGACATCCGGACGCTGCAGGAAAAGATGCACGAGTTCCATCACCTGTTTCATCATCTTGCTCTCGGGGTAGTCCTTCGGGAAATCGTAGGAGCCCGGACTCTTGTCAAAGGCCCAGGTACGGCCCTCCGGGCACTGCGGCACGATTACAAAGCACGGATAATCATCGCGATTACAAGGATTTTGGAACAACTGGGCGCCAAAGGTTGTCCTTTCGTTGTCGTTGCCCCTTTCGCCGGAAGTGTGCAGATAAAGGACAAGGGGATATTTCTCGATATTATCCACTGTTTCAGGAACAAGATAACGGAAAAGGAGAGTGTCGCCGTCAGCGCAGCGAAGCTTTCCGTATTCGTATGATTGCGCCTTCACCGTCAGAGAGAAAATGAAAGCCATTAACAAAAGACTCCAGCGTTTCATGTATTCAAGTATTTGGTATTAGTACAAATCTACGTCAGATTCGGCGAATAAACAAGATATTCACCGAATGTTTTTCGGCGAATAATACAAAAATACTAAACATATTTGTTTAATTATTTCTAATTCTCTATCTTTGTTGCGATGAAAAGCGGAAATGTCTTATCAGTGGGAGAGGTTATTCGGGATAGAATAACCGAGCTTGGAATCAGCCAGACAGAACTGGCTGTCCGGGTTGGAGAGCACTTTCAGACTATCTCTGCCATCATTAACGGAAAGCGGGAAGTTACCATTCCACTTTCTGTAGGGATTGACGAGGCTTTGGGACTTCCTGCCGGAACAATTGCATTAGCCCAGACCAAATATCGTGTCGAGAAGGAGGTCGCTGAGAGAAAATCAGAGAGTATGAGAGAAAAACGGCATAATATCCTGGAAAAAATCAAGGCAAATGGCGGCTTTTGGTCATACCAAGGCATTCCAGACTCTCTAGATGATGATGAGGTTATTGAAGCCGCTTTAGTTCACCTGGATTTGGAGGATTTACCGCTGCTGCTTGGGGTATGGAGCAAAGCCCATATCAAGAGAGTTTGGAAGGAGCGGCTTGTCAGCCAAGGGCGGCGGATGAATGTCCTGAACTATATACTTGCCGTAAAGATGTTTGGTATTAATAACCCTGATAAATACATTTCAAGATATGCCAACTTATAATGAACTCCCCGTCGGAATAGCTTCCGGATTGACCGAACCCACAAAAGAGGTTTTCGTGGCTGTTTCGCAATTGGATTGTATAAAAGACCTTTTTCTTTGCGGCGGAACTGGACAGTCAATCCAAATTAATCATCGATTGAGCGAAGATTTGGACTTTGAATTAATAGGCCTCAGAAAAGAACGGCCTCAACTTGATTTCGGTGCAATAATATGTGATTTGAAAAATAAGTTCCCCGATGCTCGGGAAGAATTGCTTGGGGATGATCATTTTCTTGTATTCATCAATGACCGAAAGGTAAAATTGTCGTTTTATCGACCAGAAAATCCCGTCAAGTCTATGACTGTGGGCCTGCAGTTCAACAACCTGAAAGTCCCAAATCTCCAGGAATTGCTGGGAATGAAAGTGTTCACTCTTTGTGTCAGGACGGTATTCAGAGATTATTACGATATTTACTCTCTGCTTGAAGAAGGTTGTAAACTTGAAGAAGCAATCAGTTACGCCAGTTACCTTTCTCGTCATCAAATCCGTTCCAAGGTAATGTACTCTCGCCTCCTTTCACCTCAATTGTTCAGAAAGGACCCGGACTTTGAAAAAATGTCTCCGAAGTATAATATTTCCGCTGAAGAAATCCGAGACAGAATCAAAATTGCAATTGAATCCGAAAACCTAAAAAGCAAGGCTAAAAATCTATAAAAAAACCGCCTCACAAATTTGTAAGGCGATTTTAGGTGTTAATGACGTTCATTCTCACTAGAAGAGGAATCCTATTGACATATAGGTGAGCTTAGGACCGTATACCTTCTGGAAGAGGGAATGCGGGGCAAACTTTATATAAAAGTCAACATCCTCGAACCCGAAGGTTATCCTGTATTCCGGAGTGAACTTCTGTGTCTTGAAATGCCTGTGGGTGATTTTTTTCTTGTCTCCTCCCATCTTGTACTTGGATACGCTCTTTGCTCCGAAGTTGTAGTTGCCGATTACATCAAAGCCGATGTTTAACTGGTCAGAAACCTTGACCTTGTAGCCAACAGAAGCGTTAAGGCTGTAAACATCCAGCCTGGATTTTCTCTTGCGGTTGCCCTCTGTCCCTGCAGGGAACGGTTCAAGGAAATAAACACCGTCAACATTGTTAATGATAGATTTGTGGCGGGTCTTGAAGAATCTGTCTGCCAGTCCCATCGCGAATGAAACATTCTGGCCCACAACAGGAGTGTATGAAAGTTCAAAAACATTAATACCCAATTCGTATGATCCAAAATGCTTTGCTCCCATTCCTTCCGGCTGGCTCAGCGGAGACACAAATCCGAAATTCATGCTGTTAAGGAAGAATACGTTGAATCCCTCTTGTTCCAGGGTGCTTTCATTAATTGGACTCACTTCAACATTAACCTCCTGCGCCCTAAGACCTGCAAAGGCCAGAACCGCCATAAGCGTCAAAATAACTTTCTTCATAATATGTCTATTTTTCTCTGTTTGCAAATATACGAAATTCAGGGATGTGTGTATGCCGGAAATGAAAGAAATGCTTATCTTTGAGAGATAAACCGAATTATTTAGAACAGAATGCCAATGTCCCGCACCACTCATTTAGATCCCCACTGCCTGGCTATCCTGCAAGAATACAAAGACAAGCGTCCTGAGTTCGCAGAAGCTGAAGCCAAGATTGTCGCCCTTCTGAAACAGACTTTGAAGGAAGCGGGAATCCATCTGGCCAGCATCGAGTCCAGAATCAAGACGGAAAGCTCCCTCGAAGGAAAACTGGAGAGGAAAGGCACCAAATACAAGAGCCTGGCAGATATTACAGACATTCTGGGAGTGCGTCTTATTACCTACTACATAGACGATGTGGACAAGGTTGCCACGGCAATCGAAAGGCTGTTTGACGTGGACTGGGAAAACAGCATTGACAAGCGCAAGGTCCACGATATAGACAGTTTCGGCTATCTTTCGCTGCATTATGTCTGCACTGCAGAAGGCTTCCCGTACAAGTTCGAGATCCAGATGAGGACGGTGCTCCAGCACGCCTGGGCAAACCTGGACCACGACACGGGCTACAAGTCCGGAGTGGAGATTCCTAAAAGATATATGCGCTCGATGAGCCGCCTGGCCGGAATGCTGGAACTGATAGACGAAGAGTTCAGCAAGATACGCTCTGAACTCACGGACTACAGAAGGAAAGTCCATAAACTGGTAGCTTCCGGAAACCTTGATGAAGTTCCGCTGGACGGAGACTCTTTCCGCAGCTTCCTGGAAATGGATCCTTTCAGGCAGATAAACAAGAAGATAGCCGCTGTAAACCAGGCAGAAATCCAGGAGGTTTCCCTGCTTCCGTATCTTGCCGTGTTCAAAGGCATTGGCTGCAAAACACTTGGAGACATCCACAAGATTGTAAAAGACAACTTCGAGGGAGCATACCAGATTGCCTGCTACCAGATGGGCCTTACAGACCTTGATATTGTTTCTTCTTCCATCGGCCCTCAGAATCTCTGCATAGCATACATCTTGAAGAAGGGCTGGGGAAAGGGCGGAGTGCGTTATTTCTTCGACCTTCTCAACGGCAAGGAAAAAAGCAACGAAATTGTTGCGGAAATGATTGTAGAACAAGCAAAGGAACTTCCTTTCATGAACCAATAAAATGGCAAACAAACCACTTGACACCGAGCTTCTTGACAGAGCGATAAGATTCGCCGTCAACGCCCACTCCGGAACTGAGAGAAGGGGTAAGGGTTTCCCGTATATCGTCCATCCGATGGAGGCTCTGGAGATAGTCTCCACGATGACACCGGACCAGGAACTTCTGGCCGCCGCTGTCCTTCACGACACTGTGGAAGACACCGGAGTTACCATAGGCCAGATCAGGGAGGAGTTCGGAGACAGGATAGCCTCCATCGTGGATGCTGAAAGCGACAAGGGAATTGAGGGAAGAAGCGAGAAAGAAAGCTGGCACGACCGCAAAAGAGGCGCCATCGAGCGGCTTGCAAAGGCACCCCGCGATACAAAGATCGTGGCTCTGGGAGACAAGCTCTCCAATATGAGAGCCATCGCCAGAGACTATGCGGAAAAGGGAGACGAGCTTTGGAAGATATTCCACGTAACAGACAAGAAAGACCACGAATGGCATTACAGGGGTCTGGCGGATTCTCTGAGGGAACTCCGGGACACATTTGCCTTCAAGGAGTTCGAGTCGCTTATAAACCAGGTATTCAAATGAAGCCAATAAAGATTTCCCTCAGCGATTATGTCCTTACCGGAGGAGGTGCCAACGGAGAGAGTTATGACCACAGGACTGACTCGTCTGTGATGCTCAAACTTTATTTCCCGGGCAAGATTACCCAGCCTCTGGACGAGATGCTTATGGCACGTAAGGTCTATGAACTGGGCATCCCCACTCCGGAACCGGGGGAATATGTAGTGACGGAAGACGGCCGCTACGGCATCCGTTTCAAAAGGATAAAGGGAAAGACCTCCTATTCCAGAGCCATCGGAGACAACCCGGGAAAGATTCCTCAATATGTATCCGAGTTTGCACAGATGTGCCTGGAACTCCATAAGATACAGCTCGACCCAAACGAATTCGAGAATGTGAAGGACCGCTACTTCCGCCTTCTGGAAGAGAATCCGTTCTTCACCGTAAAAGAGAAAGACAGGCTGGGGAAATTCATCGCGGACACACCTGATGAAAACACCGCCCTTCACGGAGACCTTCAGTTCTCCAACGCCATCTTCACCCCGGAAGGCAAAAGGTATTTCATAGACCTCGGCGATTTCGGCCGCGGCAACCGCCTTTTTGACCTCGGAATGGTTTACCTGTGCTGCTACCTCAGCGATGAGGAATTCATACAGGAAACCTACCACATGACCAAGGCTGTGGCGATGAAGAGTTGGGACACGTTTGTGCCACTGTATTTTGGAGAAGGCGCCGCCGGCAAGGACACTGAAGAAATGATCCGCCCTTACGCCGGCCTCAAGACACTTATCATAGAAAGAGACACCAAATGCCCTATGCCTAATTTCAGGGCCGCACTAAAATCTGTATTATGAACCTGAAAGAGCATGCAAAAAAAATTGCGAATAAGGCAATAAAAAGAAAGACCAAATGGACCGGTCTTCTGCTAATCATTGTTGCTGTGGCTATTCTTGGGGCCATTTCCCTTATCCAGGCATATTATGCACAGAAGGGTATCCGGGACGAAGCCAAGACAAAGGCCGAAAGCCAGCTTGACGCAATCAAAAGCGGAATCCTGAACGTTGTAAACCAGGCAGAAAGTGCGGTTAGGAACAATGTCTGGCTGGCACGATGGTGCCTTCAGGTTCCGGACAGCCTTGCCAACATTCCAAAGCTGATAGTGAACAACAATCCTATCATAGCCGGATCTACAATAGCCATAGTGCCGGATTATTATAAAGACAGGCCTCTGTATTCGCCATATACGGCCATTACAAACGGGAAAATCATCGAGACTTCCCTTGCAACCCCGGAGTACGACTACCCGTCTCAAGAATGGTTTACTAAACCTATCGAACTGGACCGGGGATACTGGTCTGAACCCTACGTGGACACAGGCGGAGGAGAAATACTTATGACCACCTATTCCGTCCCGATCAAAGACAACTTGGGAAGAACTGCCGCCGTGCTTACCGCAGACCTCGATCTTGAGTGGCTTAAGGCCCTGGTAAATGAAATAAAGATATATCCCGGAGCCTTCAGTACTGTTGTCAGCCGCACGGGCAGGCTTATGGTCAGCCCGGACGACAGTCTGATAATGACTACCACCATAGACGAATATGCCTCCAAAGTAGAAGACACAGCTTCATTCAACGCCCTCAACAGGGCAATGCTGAACAGAGAAAGCGGCAGTGTCCAGGTAACGCACAACGGCTCCAAGAACATGGTTTACTATACTCCAATAGACAAGACCGGATGGGCCATGAACATCATCATTCCCGAAAAAGAGATGTTTGCCGGCCTGAAGAAACTGAACAGTCTTATAAGGTTGCTTCAGGTTCTTGGCCTTCTGCTGTTAATCCTGATTTTCCGCGCTATAGCCAAAAGTCAGCTCAAATTCAAGTACATATCGGACAAGAAGGAGAAGATGGAAAACGAGCTCAGGATAGCAAGCGACATACAGATGTCCATGATTCCGAAGACTTTTCCACCGTTCCCGGAGAGGGAAGACATAGACCTTTCCGCAGCCCTGGTTCCGGCCAAGGAAGTCAGCGGAGACCTGTACGACTTTTTCATAAGGGACGAAAAGCTCTTCTTCTGCATCGGCGACGTAGCTGGAAAGGGTGTTCCAGCATCCTTGCTGATGGCGGTGACAAGAAGCCTTTTCCGCAGCATCTGCGCCCATCAGGACAATCCGAAGGAGATAGTTTCCACGATGAACAACAGCATGGCGGACATGAACGAAAGCAATATGTTTGTCACCTTCATCTGTTGTGTCCTGGATCTCAAGACAGGAAAGATGCAGTACTGCAACGCCGGCCACAACGCCCCTCTCGTCTTAACTGACAAGATGAACGAACTGCCTGTGGATCCTAACCTTCCGCTCGGTGTCATACGTAATATGGAATACACCCTCCAGGAGATTGATCTCCACTGCGACGATGCCGTTTTCCTCTATACAGACGGCATAACTGAAGCGGAAAACCCTACCCACGCAATGTTCGGACTCCAAAGGCTCAAGGAAACGCTTTCCGGAAGAAAACCGGCCCAGACTCACCTGGACAATGTAAAGAAAGCCGTTGCCAAATTCGTAAAGGACGCTCCCCAGAGCGATGACCTGACAATGCTCTTCTTCCATTATCTGAACAACCCTAATCAAAGCAAATCAGTGCAAAGCATTACCCTGACAAACGACATCAGCCAGATTCACGAACTTGAAAAGTTCATCGGCAAAATCGCTGAGGACAAAAAAATTCCTGAATCACTCAAATCCAGCATAAATCTTGCTATGGAAGAGGCGGTGACCAACGCGATAATGTATTCCGGCTCAAAAACCGTAGAAATAACCGCACGGACAGAAGAAGATGAAATCACCTTCACGGTAACAGACAGCGGCAAGCCGTTTGACCCTACCGCCGTTCCGGATGTGGACATTAACCAGAACGCAGGAGAGCGCCCTGTCGGTGGACTCGGCATCCACATGTACAGGAAGATTATGGACAGCGTCACCTACAAACGCCAAGATAACAAGAACATACTCACGCTTACCAAGAAGATATAATAAAAACGACAATACATCAATGAAAACAAAAGTTACCAGAGAAGAAGGCCAGATTACCATTGCCTTCACAGGACGTCTAGACACCCCGGCCGCCCAGGAAGCCAACCCAGTGATCAATCCGCTCCTGGAAGAGGCCGGCAACACCATAATCATCGACTGCAAGGATCTGACCTACATTTCCAGTTCCGGACTGAGGATTTTTCTAACCCTCCGGAAAGCGGCAGAAGACAAAAAAGGCAAGGTGATAGTCGAGAACATCAACGACGACATCCGCAGCGTATTTATGATGACAGGCTTCCTTAACCTGTTCGACATCAGATAAACGGAAACAATATGAAGAAATTATTGACCTTGGTGCTCAGCATTCTCGTATTGGGCACGGCATTCGCACAGAAACAGCCCGCCGGTATGCGGGTGGAAGTCGCCGATGCAGAAACAGACAAAGGCGAATACAGTATCTTCACCTATAAGGATAATGACGATGCCGCCAGTTTCGGCTATTACCTCAGCCTTGGACGCGTTACCGATTTCCTCGGAGCCGACGAGATTTTAGGTATGGAGGTGAAAAACATCCATGAAGTTACAATCTACCTCGGAGCTACCACAGAGGAGGCGCTGAAGACCATCGGTAATATTCTTGAACTCTTCGATAAGAAAGAGGGAACGACTGCCGAGTTCCAGGGCCGTGCCGCAACAAATGGTTTCCAGCTCGGCGATAAGGTCACAGCCACATGCACTGTGGTGAAGAAGACGCTCGGCGGCAAACGCCTGCAATTCCTCTTCCCGGAAGGTAAGCGTCAGGGCCGCGCAAACCTTTCAAAATCAACGCTCAAGGAACTTCGGACTAACTTCAAGCTAGACATTAAACTGCATCCAAAACAACATCGCAAGCAATAAATATTGCCTGCGATGCTGCCTTTTTTGTGCTCGGGACGGGAATCGAACCCGTACGGACATTTCTGTCCACAGGATTTTAAGTCCGGCGTGTATACCAATTTCACCACCCGAGCTCCTTTTCGAAAAAGACCGGCCAATTTCTTTTGGTCGGTCTTTCGTGCCCAGGACAAGAGTCGAACCTGCACACCATTTCTGGCACTACCCCCTCAAAGTAGCGTGTCTACCATTCCACCACCTGGGCCTCTTAAAAGCCTCCCGGGATATCTCCAGAGAGGCAGCACTTCAAATTATGAAAACTTCGAGCGGAAAACGGGACTCGGACCCGCGACCCCAACCTTGGCAAGGTTGTGCTCTACCAACTGAGCTATTTCCGCAATGGGACTGCAAATATAGCAATCTTTTTTGTTCTGCAAAAATTTTCAGTTTTTTCTAAATTTGGGGTATGAAAAACAAAACCCTGAAAACAATCCTTTGCGCATTGGCATTCTCGGCGATTTTCTGCCCCGACGCACCTGCACAGCAAAACAACAGAAGCAAAGTATTCAACCCTCTGACAGACAGAGTGGAGGTAAACCACGAGTTCAGGGGAGCCTGGCTTACAACTGTAAGGGGTTCCGACTGGCCGAAGAAGCTTCGTGTAAACCTTTCCCGATTGAAGGGAGAAAGCCGCCACGAGCAGAAGCTCAGGATCGAGAGGCAGAGGGACTCCCAGAAAAGGGCCCTTGTGAATGTGATTACCAAGATCAAGGAAACGGGTTGCAACGTGGTGATTATGCAGCTGTGCTGCAACTCAGAGGCATATTACAAATCCAGGATTCTGCCTTGGGACCACAACCTTACCGGAGTGCAGGGAGAAGATCCGGGATACGACCCGCTAAAGCTCGCGATTGAGACTGCGCACAGCCTGGGAATGCAGATCCACGGCTGGTTCAACCCGATGAGAGTTGGGGGCGTGGATACCGACAGGACAAAGAATCATCCTTGTAAAAAGCATCCGGAAAGGGTGATCAAATACGGCAAGACAATGTACTGGAATCCGGGAAATCCGGAGGTAATCCAGTATCTCTACGATGTGATATACGAGGTAATGAGCAACTACGACCTGGACGGAGCCCATATAGACGACTTCTTCTATCCTGAAGGGCTTAGAGAGAAACTGGAGGTGCTGCCAAAGCTCAGAGACAGCCTCAAGACACTCACAGACAAGGACGAAATAGCCGCACTCAAGAAAACAATTAATAAGCTCAACGATAGCAGAGTCTGGGATGACGAAGCCTGGTTCAAGAAATACGGAGGCGGAATGGAACTGGGAAGATGGAGAGAGGAAAACGTGAACAAGATTGTGGCGGCGATGCACAAGGCAACCCACGACGCCAAGCCGAATGCAATATTCGGAGTAAGCCCCGGAGGAAGGCTTGTCAACACCCAGAAACTCTATGCAGATCCGCAGTACTGGATCGCCGAGGGAACTATAGATTACCTTGCTCCGCAGATATACTGGCAGCACGGCCACAGGATCGCAGATTTCAAGAAGGTGCTGGACAGCTGGGAGCCTATTATGAAAGGCGTTCCTTGCCTGCCAGGACTTGCTGCTTACCGCTATAAGGAAAAAGGATTCGACACTATGGACGAATACGTGCTCCAGGTGGATGAATGCAGGGAGGCGGACTTTGTGCAGGGCAACATCTGGTTTACCACCCACAGCCTGTTCCGTCCTGATTTCCTGGCGTGCCTGAAGGAAAAGATTTACCTGTACCCGAGCCTGATACCTAAACTCGGAGTATCTTCGGACATTACTCCAGCACCTGTGACAATAACGGAAAAAGATGGGGTAATCAGATGGGAAAAGAGCCCTGCTGCCAAGAGTTATGCAATCTACAAACTCTACGTATCAAAATATTCCCCGGACGGATTCAGTGCCACCTGGGAAGGAGGACTCATCGGCCAGACAGAGGAAAATGAATTCACTGTCAGCGACAAGACAGAGAATTATGTAGTTGTGGCAATTAACGGGAAGGAAAAATCTTCGCCGAGCAATGTAGTCTTCGTAAGATAGTTACTGTTCTTCCATAAACAATTCGCCTTTGATATAATCCAGATTCTCCTTGGCGAATTCATAACCCTTAGTACCTGGAGAGACAACCTTCAGGTACTTTTCGTACCACTCTATGGCTTTTTTGTAATCTTTCTTCACCTGATAGCAATAGGCAATGGTGGAAAGGGCGGAAATGAACTTCGGGTTATAGCGGTAGGCTTCCTTGTAATGCTCAATGGCCTGGTCCCAGGAATTCTGCTTCCGGTAATATCCGAGTCCGTATAGCTGATGCAGGCGGGACATCATTGCAGCATCCGGCTGGATCATATCCCGGGCCTTGTCCAGCCAAGGTTTCACGTCCTGCTCAAACGGATAAAGGAATTCCGATTTGACCGAGGCTATGGAGTATGCCAGATTCACGTCGCTGGAGTCAATTTCCCAGGCGGCGTGAAGTTCCTGCTCGGCCCGATACTTAGCCTGGGTATGCCAATAACTCTGCCCCAGGAAAAAGTGGATCGGGTATGTATCGTTCCCTATATCCTCCTGCCTCTGGAAAATCCTGATGGCTGAATCATAGTCTCCCTTGCGGTAAAAGGCAATCCCTTGCAGACAGGCAATCGTGGAGTTATCCGGATCCTCAGCCAGGAAAGGTTCGCTGATGGAAATAACCCCGTCATAATCCTTAGCGTCAAGTAAAAGGCCCATCGCCTTGGAAAGAACCGTTTCATTCATCGGTTTCATTTCCAAAGACTTGCTGTAGTACCACAGGGCAGAATCCGTCTGCTTGATTTGACGGTAGCCGTCGCCGATAAAACTCAGCACCGCCGGGATGGAATCCAGTTGCAGAACTGCCTTTCCGGCCTGGATACTCTGTGGATAAGCTTTCATCCTGTAAAATGCCTGCATCAGACGGATTTTGTAGAGGATGTTGTCGGGTTTTAGGGAGGAGAGCATGAAATAAATCCCCGACGCATTATCGTATGCGCCATTCTGGAAGTGGCAATCGGCCAGTTCGGCCATCACACCTTCGTCTACAGCCTCCGGCTGAACCAAATCTGACAAAGACTCAATTGCATCGTCAATCCGGTAGATGCTCTTGAGGTATTTGGCTTGGGCAAGCACGGAATCGCGATGGGTAGTCTGCGCTCCAAGCGGCGCGCAGACCATTATCCAAAGCGATATCAAGATGATTCTTCTCATTGAAGCTTGTAAACGACCGGGAAATTGAAGTGAACCGGAACGGCCTTGCCTTCAGAGTTATAGCCAGGCTCCCATTTCGGGGAAGCGGAAACAACCCTGAGCGCCTCGGCATCCAAATCTTCGCGTACTCCCTTCACCACTTTCGCATCGCGAACCGTACCGTCAGAACCAATGGTAAACTCTACTGTCACACGGCCCTGGGCTTTGTCCTTTATAGCCTGCTCCGGATATTTGAGCTGGCTGTAGGCCCATTTGGCAAACTCATTTGCATCGCCTCCGTTGAAGGTAGGTTTCCTTTCTATCAGATCAAATGAAACAGCCTCTTGCTGCGGAGCTGAGGCAGATTCTGTTACCTGAACAGTTTTGGTTTCACTTTCTGGAGCTGCCGCCGGTTCGGCGGTATTCTTTGAAGGATTGCAGGCGAACATAAAGGCCGCCAGAACAGGAATCAGTGCAAGATACGACCAGCGTATCCACAGAGAAGTAGTTGGTTTGAGCATCATGGCAATTCGATTTTTAAGTTTGGCGTGCTGGAAGCCGCTGGCCAGGGAGAAACGGTGTTCACCCACGGCTTTCCGCACAAGAAGTAATTGATATTGAGTAGCATCGATGCCTTTTTTAATAACACCTTCATCAGCCTCATATTCGTGAAGAAGACGAAGTTCTTCCCTGGTAATCCACACCAGAGGATTCCACCAGAAAATAATCTGCAGGGGCAGGAAAAGGAGCAGGTCGAGCGAATGGCGGCACTTTGCGTGCATGAGCTCGTGCGTGAATATTGCCGGATTCTCCGTCAGGTCCTTCCTGCTGATAACAACATTTCTGCCCCAACTGAAAGAAGGAGTATCCTGCTCCCGGATAATCAGCCGGCAACCTTCCTTTTCTGTGGATTCGCCCTTTCGGATTATTCTGTGCATCTTCCAGGCCGAAATCATATAGAGCGCAAGGGTTACAGCTGCCCCTGCGGCATAGACAGCCAACAGCACTTCCCGCCACGGGAAAACAGAGCCGACCGTCTGTTCCGCCGATTCCGCTCCGGTTCCAACCATCGTCAGCTCAGAAACGGCTACGGTAGCAGATACAGTCCTGAGCCTTATCATAGGCAGCAACAGGCAGATATAGCTTCCGGCTATCAACAGAGCCCTGTTCAGGCGGAAGAACGTAGTCCGGCGCATTACCAGCAGATAAAAAGCGTAGAACAGGCTCAAATAGAGTCCGGCTCTCGCGATATATAATAGGAATGGTGTCATTTCTTGTTGTTTTCTATTTGGGCAATGAGGTTTTTAAGTTCCTGCAAATCCATCTTGTCCTCTTCCACGAACTGGGAAACAAGGCGGAGATAGGAATTATCGTAATAGCGGGCCACTACCTCGGAAACTGTATCTCCGTGATACTGCCGCTCAGTGATCTTTACCTTATAACGGAAAGAATTTGCCATCGGCTCCCTTTCCAGGAATCCCTTTTCCTCAAGAAACTTCACAAGGGTGGCAACCGTGTTGTAATGTGGTTTCGGATCCGGTATATAACTGATTAAGTCCCTGATAAACAATGGGTCGTGAGCCCAGAAAATGTTCATCAGCATCTCTTCTTTCGCCGTCAGTTTTTGTTTCATAGCCTATCTTGCACTTTGTTTTACAATGCAAAGATAGCAATAATTTCTATATCTCCTAATTTTTTTAGGAGATTTCCTTGATTATTTAGGAGTGCTGCTTTTTACAATACGCTGCGGAATTCCTTGAGGAAGCGCACGTCGTTCTCGAAGTAGTGGCGCAGGTCGTTGACCATCCACTTGAGCATCGCGATGCGCTCTATTCCCATACCGAAGGCGAAGCCTGTGTACTTTTTGCTGTCTATACCGCTGGCTTCAAGAACGTTAGGGTCTACCATCCCGGCACCCATTATCTCCAGCCAGCCGGTTCCCTTGCAGATGTTGCAGCCCTTGCCGCCGCAAATGTTGCAACTGATGTCAACCTCGGTGCTTGGCTCGGTGAACGGGAAGTATGAAGGCCTCATACGGATCTGTGTCTGAGGTCCGAACATCTCCTGGACAAAGAGGAGGATGGCCTGCTTGAGGTCTGCAAAGCTTACGTTCTCGTCTATGTAGAGACCCTCCACCTGATGGAAGATGCAGTGGGCTCTTGCGCTGATGGCCTCGTTGCGGAAAACCCTGCCCGGACAGACCACCCTGATAGGAGGTTTCTGCCTTTCCATTGTGCGTACCTGAACGCTGGAAGTGTGGGTTCTAAGAAGGATAGGATCGTCACCTGCAGGATTGATGAAGAATGTGTCCTGCATATCCCTGGCCGGATGCTCCGGAGGGAAGTTCAGGGCGGAGAACACATGCCAGTCGTCCTCGATTTCAGGACCCTCTGCAACCGCAAAGCCGAACTTGCCGAAGATGTCCAGAATTTCCTCTCTTACAAGGGAAATAGGATGGCGGGTGCCAAGCTCGAAAGCGTCTCCCGGCTTTGTGAAATCCGTTTTTGTATCTGTATCCAGAATGTCTTCAAAAGATTCCCTCAGCGATTCAATCTTTTCCGCTGCCTTGGTCTTGAGTTCGTTCAGGACTTTTCCGAACTCTCTCTTCATTTCTGGGGCTACTGAACGGAATTCCTCAAACAGGCGGGTGATCTCGCCTTTCTTGCCAAGGAGTTTGACTCTGAGTTCCTCCACGTCCTGGAGTTTTTCCGCACGGAACTGCTCTATTTTGTCGAGCAGGCTGTCTATGTCTTTGCGATCCATCTTGTTGGTGTTTTTCGGGGTGCAAATATACTCAATCTTGGCTATATGTCATCTCTGAGGACAGGCATGGTCATACATCTTGCTCCACCGCCTCCGCGAGGAAGCTCGCTGCCCTCGATGGTGATGACACATCTCTTCTCTTTTTCGAGGTCTACCTTGCCGTCTATGACATCATTAGCCGGAACAACATTGAAGCCGGCCTGGCTCAATGCATTGAGGGTATGCACGTTTCTGGCGTATGAAAGAATCTTGCCCGGGGCTATTGCAAAGCTGTTTGCACCGCTGTGCCACTGCTCGCGGTCTGCGTTCCACTCGTCCTCGTCTCCGCCGCAGAATACAGGTTCCAGATCCTTTCCCAGTTTCCTCAGTGTAGAAAGCACGTTCTGCTCGTCGCGGATCTTCTTCACCCTGCCGCCTTCAATCGTGATATGAACTGTACGGTACTGGTTCTCCCACAGAATCAGAGGCTCATAGATAAGGCAGGCGTCCCTGTCGAGCATCGTGAATACCATATCCATGTGGATGAAACTCTCCACGTCGTCCGGAAGCTGCTGCACTATGATATGCTTCTGTTCTCCGTCCTTGTCCTGGCAGAAACGCTGAACCAGGCGGTCGATTCCCTGAGACGTTGTCCTTAGGCCGTTGCCCACAAGGAGTATGTTCTTGTCTATGACCAGGATATCTCCACCTTCCACGCTCACGTTGTTCTTAACCGTGCTGCCGGCAATGCCGCCTTCTCCTGCAACTTCCTTGGAGAACTGGTTGGCATCGATTATGGTGCAGTCGAAAAGCCTTGGATTGGAGAAGATTGCCTCCATTATCAGAGACTCCCTCACCCTAACCCTGTTTGCCATCTTGCAGATAAGCACATCCTCGCCGATGGAAGCGGAAGCGTCCCTGGTGAAATAGAAATTATACAGAGGGCTGAGCGCATAATATTCATCTGCCAGGAAGGCGGTCAATGTCTCGATCTTTGCCGGAAGTCCCTCTATCAGAAGCTTTGCCAGTTTCTTGGCGGGAGTGGCCATCAGCTTGTCGAAATACTCCGGAACGTTCTCAATGGTGCAGATACGCCTCAGCAGCATGCTCCTGTCTCCAGGATCGTCCAGGACGGTCTCCAGAAGGTCGTTTACCTGATAGGTATTAGTCCACTTGTTCAGGACTCCGGAAACCTGGGCATATTCCTTCTGAGCTATGGAAAGATTCAAGATATCGCTGTAAAGGGCCCTCTGCGCGATCCTCGGCGTCATATTCTCCACCTCGTCTCCCGGGGTATGAAGGATTACTCCGCGCAACCGGCCTATTTCGCTATGTACTTTTACTTTTACTGGATCCATATATGATTCGTCTTTTTGATTTTACAAATAGTCTGTAAGGTTGTTCATGGCAAGTTCCGCCGTTATGGCCTTTATCTGCTTCTCGTCTCTCGGGCATACCAGAAGCACATCCGGCGTGCTTATAACCACAAAATTCTCCAGGTTCTTGACTACAAGGAGCTTGTCTTTTTCGGTAGTTGCAATAACGCTGTTTTTTACCTCTTCCAGCATCGCTGAGGATGTGTTTACAAGATTTCCTTCAGCATCCTTCGGGCTCTGGGTGTAGAGACTCTCCCAGGTTCCCAGGTCGCTCCATCCGAAAGAGCCTTCGAACACGCGGCAGCGTTCTGTCTTTTCCATAACGCCATAGTCTATGGAAATTGAGTCGATTGAATCATAGACATTATCCACAATCTTCTGCTCTTCAGGCGTATAATAGGATCTGGAAATCTCCGAGAACGCCTCGGCGATATCCGGAAGATGGGCCTGGAGTTCCTCCTTGATTGTCTGTATGTTCCACACGAAGATTCCGGAGTTCCACAGAAACTCCCCGCTGGAATAGAGCACCTTCGCCATTTCCAGATCAGGTTTCTCGGTAAAGGTTTTCACCTGATAGCAGGCGTGCCCCCGGACTATTTCCGGCTTTGCCTTGTTTGCCTGGATATATCCGTACTGGGTTTCCGGCCTTGTGGGCTTGATTCCGAGCGTGAACAGTGCCGGGGTAACTGCAGCATGTCCGATGGCTGTTTCCACTGTCTCCAGGAATACATCATCGTTGAGTATCAGATGATCCGCAGGGGTTACCACAACAGTGGCCTTCGGATTCTTTTTCAGAAGTTTGTAGGTGGCGTATGCTATACAAGGCGCCGTGTTTCTCTTGCGGTTCTCCAGAAGGACATTCTCCTTTGGTATTTCCGGAACCTGCTCTGCGATAAGCCCCTCATACTGCTTTGCCGAAACAATGAGTATATTCTCAACAGGAACTATCCTTGAGAAGCGGTCAACCGTTGCCTGAAGGAAACTTCTTCCCGTTCCCAGGATGTCCAGAAACTGCTTCGGGCGCTCGTTACGGGATACCGGCCAGAAACGGCTTCCGACCCCGCCTGCCATTATGATGCAATATTTGTCTGAAACCATATTTTGTCTAAAAGTTTGACAAGTTAACAAATTTCCCCGAAAAACTAAAATACCGTTTACCAGTCCGGGCGGAAAGCGTCAGGCCTGAAACTTATGGTTGTTTCAGATTCTGAGGTCTGTATGCCTATTATGTCAAAGATGGCCTCAAGATGAATTCTGTGGCTGCGGATATAGGCGTCTGCTGCGTTGATGAGCCTTTTCTGCTTTTTGTCATCGACAGTCAAGTCCGGCTCTACCGGAGAATTGTCTGCCCTGCTCCTTACTTCCACAATGTGAAGGAATCGCTGAGCATTGTTTACCGGAAAAGAGGTCTCGGCAGAGAGCATAGGCCCCTCCGCAATTATGTCCACTTCAAGATGATGATGCCTCCAGTTCCTTTCAAGAATATTCAGGCCCCTTTCCTTTAGCCAGGAAACGGCTGTTTCCTCGGCGGATTTCCCCTTTTCAACGGTTGTTGCCTTCCCCTCCATAATCCTTTTGTTTGGAGGTCAAATATAAAGAAAAAGAGGCAATTGCTTGCCTCTTATTTCTTAGATGGCTTTTTGAACGTAACCAGAAGAGCTCCTTTCGGAAGGTTTTCCCCTTCCTTGGCGTTTACATCCTTGATGGTGCCGTCCATAGGAGCCGAGACTATGTTCATCATCTTCATAGCCTCGTAGATCATCAGCTTGTCTCCCTTCTTGACCTTCTGGCCGGGCTTAACGAAAATCTCAATCACGGAACCCGGGATGTGGCTCAGAACCTGAAGAGGATCCGGAGCCTTCCAAGGCTTGCGCTCAAGGAATTTCTTGGTCAGATATGTCTTGTATTCGTGGCCTTCCTCAGCGACTCTGAGTTTTTTCCTTCCGGAATCAGGAATCAGGAACTCTGTAGAATCGTTTGTGGGAGCGAGAGTGTGAAGCTCTTCTGCCTGAGGGGCGATGTTTTCCTTTTCTGCCATAACTCAATCTTTGTTACGCATTGCCATCTGTTAAAACGGTGGAAGACCGTGCTTCTTCTTCGGCATGCCGGAGTTTTTCTGCTGGGAAATGTCCAGAGACTGAAGGATGAACTCCCTTGTGTCCGCAGGGTTGATGACAGAATCGATGTAGCCCTTGGATGCGGCAACGTAAGGGTTGGCAAACTTCTCCTTGTATTCCTCAACCTTCTTCTTGCGCATTGCCTCAGGATCCTCGGCCTCCATGATTTCCTTGCGGAAGATGATGTTTGCGGCTCCCTGAGGGCCCATAACCGCAATCTCTGCGGTTGGCCATGCGAACACGAAGTCAGCCCTGAGGTGACGGGAGTTCATGGCGATGTATCCTCCACCGTAAGCCTTTCTGAGGATGACAGTTATCTTTGGAACGGTAGCCTCCGAGTAAGCATACAGAAGCTTTGCTCCATGGCGGATAACGCCCGCGTGCTCCTGGTCTACGCCAGGCAGATAGCCAGGCATATCCTCAAGGGTAACGATAGGAATGTTGAAGGCGTCGCAGTAGCGGATGAACCTTGCGGCCTTGTCTGAAGAATCGCAGTCCAGAACGCCGGCAAGATACATAGGCTGGTTGGCGATAAAGCCCACCGTGCGGCCCTCTATCCTTCCGTAACCGATCACGATATTCTTTGCCCACATCTCCTGAACCTCGAAGAAATCGGAGTTGTCCACAAGGGCGCGGATAACGTTCCTTACGTCGTAAGGCTCTGTAGGATCTGCAGGAACCGTCTTTACAATGTTGTATTTCTTCAGCGGCAGTGCAGGTTTTGCAGGAACAGCCTTGGTCTGGTTGTTGGCCGGAAGGAAGCTAAGGAGCTTCTTTATCTGGCTGAAGCACTCGTCCTCGCTCTCTGCGAAGAAATGTGCGTTACCGGTAGTCTCGCAATGAACCCTTGCTCCGCCGAGGCTTTCCATATCGATCTCCTCTCCGAGAACGGATTTGATTACCTCCGGGCCGGTTATGAACATCTTGGAAATCTTGTCCACCACAAACACATAGTCTGTAAGGGCCGGTGAATACACGGCACCTCCGGCGCAAGGTCCGAGGATAACGGAAATCTGAGGAATCACACCGCTGTTGAGGGTGTTGCGGAAGAAAATCTCTCCGTATCCTGCAAGAGAGTTGACTCCCTCCTGGATACGCGCTCCACCGGAATCGTTGATGCCGATCAGAGGAATTCTCATCCTCAGGGCATAATCCATAATCTTGGTGATCTTGCGGGCGTGCATACTGCCCAAGGAACCTCCAGCAACGGTGAAGTCCTGCGCATATACAGCTACAGGCTGGCCGTTGATCTTTCCCGTGCCGATTACAACACCGTCTCCGGCCAGGTCTTTCTTCTCCATACCGAACTCGCGCGCGTCGTGCTGGATGAAGAGGTCGTACTCATAGAATGTTCCTTCGTCGAGGAGTTTGCGGATACGCTCACGGGCCGGAAGCTTTCCCATTGCAATCTGCTTTGCAATGGCCTTGTCCCCTCCACCCTGCTGAGCATGCTGGGTCCTCTCCTGCAATTCAGAAATTTTTTTGCTGAGCAAACTCATATTAGTCAGGTTTTAGTTTGTGGCAAAGATAGTAAAAACAATTTTAAGTCTTATCTTTGTGTGTTCAGGCCGGGGACCTTCCTCGGCGATGCAAATTTTGTAACAAATAAAATTTAAGAACAATATGTCATACACATTTGCCCAGAGGCACATCGGGCCTCGCGAGGAAGACATCCGCGGGATGCTTTCTTTCCTTGGCGTTAACTCTATGGAAGAACTTGTCAAACAAACCGTTCCGGAAAACATCCTGCTTAAGGAAGACCTGAAGATGGATGATCCGATGACAGAGAACGCATACCTTGCCCATCTGAAGGAAATGGTTTCAAAGAACAAGGATTTCCGCTCCCTGATAGGTCAGGGATATTATGGAACCGGAGTCCTTCCGGTTATCATAAGGAACATCTTCGAAAACCCTTGCTGGTACACCTCATACACTCCATACCAGGCCGAGATTTCCCAGGGAAGACTGGAGGCCCTGCTGATTTACCAGACAGTAATCAGCTCCCTTACCGGGTTCTCCCTTTCCAACTGCTCCATGCTGGACGACGCCCAGGCGGCCGGAGAGGCAATGAGAGTAATGTTCAACCTCAGAAGCCGCGATGCTCAGAAGGCCGGAAAGAACGTGCTGCTCGTGGACGACGAAGTCTTCTCACAGGTTAAGAGCGTTATCCGCACCAGGGCTGAAGGTCTTGGAATCAAGGTTGTCTTCGGCGACTGGAAAAACTGGGAAGTTGACCCTATGTGCTTCGGCGCCCTGATACAGTATCCTGCAGCAGACGGAGAGGTCAGAGACTATTCCGGATTCTGCACCAAGATGCACGAGGCCGGAGCAATGGTTACCGCATACTGCGACATTCTCTCCTTGGCTGTACTGAAGGAGCCCGCTGCATGGGGAGCTGACATCGCCGTGGGAAGCGCCCAGAGACTCGGACTCCCTATGGGATTCGGCGGCCCTACCGCAGGTTATCTGGCAACAAGGGAAGAATACAAGAGAAGCGTTCCCGGAAGAATCATCGGTGTAACAGTGGACCGTCTGGGAAACAAGGCCGTAAGACTTGCCCTCCAGACCCGTGAGCAGCACATCAAGAGAGAGAAGGCCACATCCAACGTATGTACCGCCACAGCCCTTATGGCAACAATGAGCGGAATGTACGCCGTATATCACGGACCGGAAGGACTAAAATCCATCGCCCGCAACGCAGAGCTCTTCGCCCACAGGGTTGCCGCAAAATTGAAAGATGCCGGCTATGTTCTGGAATGCGAAGAGTTCTTCGATACAATTAGCATTATCGGCAAGAATGGCGAGAAACTCAACGTTGAGGAAATCAAAGCCAAGGCTATCGCCGAGAAAATGAATTTCTACTACACCGCTTGCGGAAAGGTAAGAATCAGCTTCGACGAGCTCAGTTGCAAGGCCGAGGCGCACAAGATTCTGGGAATCTTCGGAATCCAGCCTTGCTGCCAGTGCGCTGGCGGAGAGCATAAGGGACATTGCCCTGCCGAAAGGACCTTCATGAAGAGGGAGACTCCTTACCTGACACAGAAAGTCTTCAACTCATACCACAGCGAGACCGCGATGATGCGCTTCATCAAGATGCTGGAGAGAAAGGACATTTCCCTTGCCCACTCGATGATTCCTCTGGGAAGCTGCACAATGAAACTGAACGCAGCCGTTGAGATGATGCCGCTTAGCTGGAGCGAGCTTACCAACGTCCATCCTCTGGCTCCTAAAGACCAGGTAGAAGGATATATGCAGCTCATTGGAGAGCTTATGCAGGATCTTAACACCATCACCGGTTTTGCAGCCTGCTCCCTCCAGCCTAATTCAGGTGCCGCCGGAGAGTATGCCGGACTTACCACCATCCGCCGCTACTTCAACGCTAACGGACAGACCAACCGCAAGGTTATGATTATCCCTACTTCAGCCCACGGAACCAACCCGGCTTCCGCGGCTATGGCAGGATTCGACATTGTGCTTGTAGGCTGCGACGAGAAGGGAAACATCAATGTTGAGGAACTCGAGCAGAAAGCCGAGACCGCAGGAGAAAACCTGGCCGGACTGATGATTACCTATCCTTCCACCCACGGAGTTTTCGAGGTGAAGATCAGGGAGATAGTTGACGCTATCCACAAGGTGGGCGGCAAGGTTTACATGGACGGTGCAAACATGAACGCCCAGATAGGACTCACCAATCCGGGAACTATCGGAGCGGATATCTGCCACCTGAATCTCCACAAGTCATTCGCGATGCCTCATGGAGGCGGCGGACCTGGCGTAGGCCCTATCTGCTGCACCGCAGAACTTGCACCATATCTGCCCGGCCATCCTGAGGAGAACTGCATCGCCCACAGCTGCAAGCTTGCCGGCGGAACCAAGGGCACGGATGCCGTTTCTGCGGCCCTCTACGGAAATCCTCTCCTTCTCCCGATCACCCACGCTTACATCAAGCTGCTGGGCGCAGAAGGACTGAAGGCTTCCAGCGAGGTCGCAATCCTCAACGCCAACTATATCGCCGAGGCTCTGAAGAACGAGTTCCCTACCGTTTACTCAGGAGCTACAGGAAGAGTTGCGCACGAGTGCCTTCTGGACTGCAGGGATTTCATGAAGAAATACGGGGTTGGTTCAACGGACATCGCCAAGAGACTGATGGACTTCGGATTCCACGCTCCTACACTTTCCTTCCCTGTTCACGAGACCCTCATGGTAGAGCCTACGGAGAGCGAGCCAAAGGAGGAGATGGACCGCTTCATCCAGGCAATGAAGACCATCAAGGCAGAGTGCGAGAAGATTGCTACCGGAGAGTTCGATCCTAAGGACAATCCTGTGGCAAACGCTCCGCATCCGGCCCACGAGTGCTGCGCAGACAACTGGAGCCATCCTTACTCAAGGGAGCTGGCCGCCTATCCTCTGGAGTGGATCAGGGAGAACAAGTTCTGGCCTGCAGTTTCCAGGGTGGACGACGGCTACGGAGACCGTAACCTTGTCTGCAACTGCAACTAACCCATGATTACCGGGAAGACACATCTGGCTGACGTGGTGAACGCCAATCCGGCAATCCTTTCCGTTCTGGAGAGGCTTGGCATCCGGCTTGGCTTCCACGAGGCCACGATAGAAGAGGTCTGCTCCAGATACAACCTGTCTTCCCTGCTGCTGACCGATATCTGCAACATTTACTCAAGGGAAGGCTACGAGCCCCGCTCAGACTCTCTTTCCATCCAGGACATCAAGCGTCTTATAGGATACCTGAAGACTTCCCACAGATACTATTCCCAAAACAGCCTACCCAAACTCCACGAGAAGATCCATCTCCTGCTGGAAGAGGGAGACCGGAACAACGCCAGGATACTCCATAAGTTCTACGACGGTTACGACGAGGAAATAAACCGTCATTTCCGTTTTGAGGAAGAGATGGTTTTCCCGTTCCTTGAAAACCTTCTGGACGGAAACAAGAACAATAACGCCCCGTTCGACCTCCATCTCTTTGCTGAAAACCACACCAATATGGAGGACAAGCTTTCAGACCTCAAGAACACCATCCTCAAATATCTTCCGGACGGCTATTCCCAATCGCTGAGGACAGAGATTCTCAAAGACATCTATTCCCTTGAGGAAGACCTGGCAAAACATACTGAAATAGAAGACCGGCTCCTCGTGCCTTCCATCAGCCGCCTCCTCAGCGATACTGTTTCAAATAATGCAGAAGACGAAAAATCGAAGGAAGAATCTGAACCGGAAAGCACTCTCTCCCAGAGAGAAAAAGATATTGTTGCAGAAGTTGCAAAGGGCTTGACCAACAAAGAAATAGCGGACAGGCTAAACCTTTCCATCCACACCGTCACAACCCACCGCAAGAACATATCGAGAAAAACCGGAATCAATTCCATTTCCGGCATCACGGTCTATGCTATAATCAACAAGCTTGTAGATCTGAACGACCTGAAATAAAGATTAATAATCGTCTCCCCGCTGCTCTGCACGGCGGCGGTCCTTGTCCTTGATGGACTCTCTCTTGTCGTATTCTTTCTTTCCCTTGGCCAGGGCGATGTCCAGCTTGGCGTAGCCGTTGTCTGAAATGAAGAGGCGCTTCGGAACAATCGTCAATCCCTTTTCCTTGACAGACCTCTGGAGTTTGTTGAGTTCCTTGCGGTTAAGAAGAAGCTTGCGGTCTCTTTTCGGATCCTTGCGGTTATAGCTGGCCCAGAAATACTCGGCGATGTGCATGTTCTTTACATACAGCTCGTTATTGATGAAGATGCAGTAAGTATCCACCAAAGAAGCCTTGCCCGCACGGATGGACTTTATCTCCGTTCCGTACAGTACAATCCCCGCAGTGTAATTCTCCAGGAACTCGTAATCGAACCCGGCCCTGCGGTTGGCAATGCTTATTTTGGACTTCTTCTCTTTCATCGGGCGCAAATGTAGCACATTGTTTTGTATTTTTGTGTATCTGCCTTATGGAAGAAAAGGATTTCAAACGGGAATGGACACTCTGCGATATGCTTGTGGTTATGGGGCCTACGGCTTCCGGCAAGACGGCGTTTGCCGTTAAGGTTGCACGATGGATTAACTCCCTGTGCAAAAGCGGAGAAATTCCCTTCAAGGAGTGCCACATTATCAGTGCGGATTCCCGGCAGGTTTACCGTGGAATGGACATCGGCACGGGCAAGGATATCGCCGAGTACGGGGAGATCCCGTATCATCTTATAGACATCGCTGAGGCAGGAGAGAAATATGACCTGTTCCGCTACAAGAAAGACTTCCGGAAAGTATATGAAAAGTTAAAAAGAGAAAACATATTCCCGATTCTTTGCGGAGGGAGCGGACTGTACATTGAGGCGGTTTGCAAAGACTATGACCTTAAGGAAGTTGCCCCGGATCCTGATCTCCGTGCGGAACTGGAGCAAAAGAGTATGGAAGAACTTGTAGCGATGCTCTCTGACCTTAAGGCAAAACACGGCACTATTCCTCACAACAACACGGATTTCGACACAAAGAAAAGAGTCATTCGGGCTATCGAAATAGAACTTGCGTATGACAATATTCCGCACAATGAAGAAACCGGAATCCATCCGGAGAATGTTCATTACATTGCCCTGAATCCAGACCGCGAAAGGCGTAACCAAAGGATAGACAGAAGGCTGGAAGAAAGGCTTAAGGCGGGTATGGTTGACGAGGTAAAAACTCTGCTGGACAAAGGAATCAAACCCGAGGATTTGATATACTACGGCCTTGAATACAAGTTCCTTACGCAATACATTACAGGAGAGATTCCATACGATTACATGAAAGAGCATCTTGCCATTGCAATACATCAGTTTGCAAAGCGGCAGATGACCTGGCTCCGAGGAATGGAAAGGCGGGGAATAAAAATAGAATGGATAAAAGTATAACCGATGAAGGATTTATATAAAACGAAGAAAGAAACACAAGTAACAGTTCGCATTGATGCACTCTTTGAGCGCATAGCGACTCTTATTGAACAAGCCCGCCAACATGTTTACCGAACAGTTAATGTAACAGAGGTCAAGACTCGATTTGAGGTTGGACGCTATATCTTCGAAGACGAGCAACTCGGAGGTCGGGCGGCTTATGGAGCCCGTATAATGCAGAATCTTTCACAGCGTTTGATGGCAAAATATGGTAACGACTGGACAATAGATACGCTTACAAGGTGTAGAAAGTTTTTTGTGGCTTATAATAAACCGGCAAATTCGGCAACACCGTTGCCGAATTTACAATCCAATGTAAATCAAGGAGAAACAGATTTTGGCAACAGTGTTGCCAAAATTCAGCAGCCGAAGTTTATCCTTACATGGTCACACTACCTTGTATTGATGCGCATTGAGAATCCCGATGAGCGTAACTTCTATGAAATAGAGAGTGCGCGTGAGGGGTGGAGTGTACGCCAGTTGAAGCGTCAACATTCCAGCAGTCTTTACGAGCGGTTGGCGCTAAGTCGCAATAAAGACGAGGTGATGCGCCTTTCGCGCGAAGGCTTGACTGTCGAGAAGCCACAGGACATCATCAAAGATCCTGTCACTTTGGAATTCTTGGGACTGAAGCCTGAATCAACTTATATCGAAAGTTGTCTGGAAAATGCTATAATCAACAAATTGCAGAAATTCTTGCTAGAAATGGGCAAGGGATTTTTGTTCGAGGCACGACAGAAGCGGTTTACATTCGAGGAACGAAACTTCTATGTAGATTTAGTGCTATATAACCGCCTACTACAATCGTATGTGCTTATTGATCTTAAGATTGATGACCTGACACATCAAGACCTCGGACAGATGCAGATGTATGTGAATTATTACGACCGCTATGTAAAGGAAAGTTTTGAACATCCCACCATCGGCATCTTGCTTTGTAAGGAGAAAAACGATGCACTTGTGGAGCTAACATTGCCAAAAGATGCGAACATTTACGCTACCCAATACCAACTCTATTTGCCAGATAAGACTCTTCTACAGACCAAAGTGAAGGAATGGATTGAAGAATTCAACGATGCTAATCCTAAAACAGAAAACGAACAGAGACTCAAACAAGAGAATAACACAGAACTGATGACCGAATAATTCCAAAGATTTATATGAAACAGTTTTTCTCATTGATTTTTTTTGGCGCATTACTGTGTGGGCTGCAGACTGCATTTGCGCAGAAGGCCTCAGAACTTAAGTACTACGATGTAAAACAGCTTATCGCCAACGGAGAAGCCGTGATGATCGGGCAGGCGGAAAAGCCGGATGCCGACAGCTGCTATTATTACCGTATTCCGAACAGGCTCAAGGGCATCGTGAGAAAGGAACTCTGGGAACTCGGATGCGACGGGGCGGGAATCGCCATCCGTTTCTCCACAGACGCACAGTGCATCGGGGCAAAATGGACTTTGACCTATAACTTCGGAATGAGCCACATGGCCTATACGGGAATCAAGGGAATGGATCTCTATGTCCTGGATAAGGGCAAGGACTGGAAATTTGCAGGAACCGCATTCCCTAACGGCAAGAACTCCAACAGTGTATTTGTCAGAAAGATGTACGGAGGCAAGAAGGAATACATGATATATCTTCCTCTGTACGACGGAGTTGACAATATGGAGATAGGAATAGATTCCACCGCCACAATCTATGCTCCGTCGGGAAGCCTCGCTGAGGGAGGGCTTCCGATACTGTTCTACGGAACCAGCATTACCCAGGGCGGCTGCGTTTCCCGTCCGGGAATGGCATACCCTTCAATCATCTCCAGGAGACTGGACAAGCCCGTAATCAACCTCGGCTTTTCCGGCAACGGAAGGATGGACGGCAATATGGCGGACTGGATCAAGACTATTCCAGTGTCTGCATACGTGCTTGACTGCCTGCCGAATTGCACATACAATACCACTCGCGACAGCTCTGACTATTTCATTGGATGGATTGCCTATTCCAACCCTAATACTCCGGTTTATCTGGTCAACAACTTCGAGTACCCGCAGCAGTTTATCTTGCCGGGCAATAACGATGATATGATAAAGGAAAACATCCTTATCCGCGATATCTACAAAAGGCTCAAAAAACACGGAACCACACTCAAGGATCCTGAAACCGGACAGGAAATAAAGACCGGCCCTTTGAAGAATCTCAAGTTCATTGATGTGTCAAAGGAAAAAGGCATCGGCAACGAAGACACCGTAGACGGCAACCACATGACCGACCTCGGCACCGCCAACTTCTCAAAGCGCCTCCTCAAACATATAAAACGCTAGAAGCCCCAGGATTTTTTGACGTCGGCCGGAATGATCTGGGCGTCTATGTAATCAACAGTGACGAAGGATGAATGGTTCTCGTCGTAATCGGAGTCTGTTTTATCCTTGTAAACAATTCTCAGAATAATCCAGCCCTTGACATCTGCCGTGCAGTTATCGCCCGGGAAGAAAGTTATATAGTACATTTCCGGACCGGACTTTGAAAAAGCTATTGGATCCTCAACGTTATCTCCCTCTCCGCCATCAACATAAACCTTCAGTCTTTTATGCCAGTTGTTGAACAGAATCCTTGAGTTTTCATCTGAATTCGAATTGGTCTGCAATTCAACACGATAAACTTTTTTTTCTTTCGAGAAATGGATATATGCCGTAACTGCCATTGACGGAAAGATTCCGGAAAAAACATCAACATTGCCATATCCGTCCAGAAAAAGATCTTCCGTTTGTTCATCCTCATATTCAAAATCGGCGTCTTCCAACTTGTCCTCGAATTCGGCAACATCAAGATTAAACGGAATATTGCAGAAAGTCATATAGTCTGACTTGAGCATAGTCTTAAGGCTGCCGGAAATCTCAACCGGCTCCAAATGTTGAGTTTGCGGAGCGACTTTTACCTTCTGACCGCTTGTGGTAGTAATCGTTTGCTGGTTGTTTTTGGTCTGCGATGGCTGATTCTGGGTAGTGGTCTGGCCGCCTGTACGTGTTCTGAACGTTGGCCTGTTCTGGGAATAGCCGCCCACGGCTATCATTGCAAGAGCGGCAATTATTGCTAATCTTTTCATAACTCTGTCTTTTAACAAAACCAAAGTTACATCAAAATTCGTTCCCTTAAGTATGATTTTTGCAGTAATTGTTATCTTTGAAAAAACATTCAATTTTATGAAATCGCATTTTAAACTGTCCGCGGCTATCGCCGTGATATTTTTCGGAACGTTTGCTGTTCTTTCTTTTGGAAGCAATAAATGCTTCTCTCAGAGCGCGTTGGAGACCTTAAAGGCTATGGGCGGAAACGCTCGCATCAACGTTCCGCCGGTAAGCGATCCTGTCTGCTGCTATTGCGGAGCCAACAGAAGTGATTCTCCTAGAAGGGAACCCCACAAGCCGGGATGCCCGAATTATGAGGGAGGACAAAGGACCGGCAATCAGAACAATTCAAACAATTCCGGATACCAGGCTTATACTGGATCCTATAACTACAATGCTCAAGGAGACCACCATTATGTAACCTTTGCAGACCACGCCGGCAGTTCTTACATTCCGCCAAAGCCAATAAGGGAAACAGCGGAAGGCCAGGCTATTTTGGCTGTAACTGAAGTTGCCGCAGATGCTGCGGTAGCTGTTTTGGCAGAAGGGCTCAGGGCCTTGTTTTCGTGGGGCTCTGAACGTGTATTCAGCAGAGACCACCACGGAAGGGAGTACGACCGAAGCGTCAAGGACAAGAACTGGGGAACAATGCAGGTCATAGAGAAAAACGGAACGGAAGGCATCTGGGACAAAGGAGCAAAAAAATGGTATGTCAAACCTGGAAAATATCATAACATCCACATATTTGACGGGTATGGCGTGGTGCTCCAGGACAAGCGCGGAAAATGGGGAATGATTGAACCGACCGACAACGGAAGGATTCTGGTGCAGTTCGACTATGATGACTGCAAGTTCATCTCTGAAGGAGGCACAGGTTCTCCTGTTGTATTCGGATACAAGGATGATGAAGGTTTTATGCACTATATGATAGGCCGCAATGTTCTGGACAAATCCAAGAACGCCTACCACTTTGATTTCTACGACGGACATTACAGCCAGGTGGAAATCACCGGAAGGCAGCATCCTACCAGAGGAGAACTGATTGCCTTGATTGCCAAAGACTATGACACAGGAAAGAGTAAGATTATGTCATATAACTGCAACAATATCTTTGGCGCAAGGCAGGATGAAAAATATGACGACGTCATCCTTACCGGAATGATGGATGTAAGCGAGAGGAAATACAAAGACCTGAACGGAAAAGAGGTTACTATGTGGGACGACTATTACAAAGTGAAGAACAACGGCAAGATGGGTTATGTCGTAACGCGCCACAACACTTTTGCAGATCATTCCTACGGCTCGTCTGAACTGCTGGCCTGCGACTATGATAATGTAACCCCGCTTGAGACACAGGCTTACGTATATGAAAGCATGCACAACCAATTCAGCTCAAGAAGCTCCAAAGAATTGGTGATTACGGAAAAAGACGGAAAATTCGGCGTTGGCTTCACATATTCGGAATCTGCCAAAAAACCTAAATATGATGACATTGGCATTGTGAACATCCGCGATGCAGACGGAGACCTTATGCCTGTTGCCATAACAAAAGAAGGCAATAAATATACGGCAAGGAGCCTCAACAACATTCCAATTTACTGGGATGACGGAAGCGAGGTTCAGGCCAATGATTTCCTGAAGGTCATAGACCGCCTCAACAAACACACAAAAGCCTGCCCTCACGCTTGGAGAAAACTAAAAAACAAAAAATAAGGAGTTTATTCCTCCCTGAGCATTGGTTTCTTGAACCTATAGCTGGCTATGATAAATATCAGTCCGGCAACCACAAACGGAATGCTCAGAAGCTGTCCGTTGTTAAGAAGCCTTCCGGCCTCGGCGGCCACAGCGTCAGAACCTTCCTGAGGAAGCTTGCAGAATTCTATCAGGAATCTTGCGCCAAACAAAAGGACAAGGAACAGACCGAACAGGAAGCCTCTATAAGGGGCTTTCTTGTTGTCTTTATGTCTGCGATAGATCCAGTTCAATATCAGACCTATGAGAAGATATGAGAGTGCCTCGTAAAGCTGAGTGGGATGGTGCGGAACGCTTTGATTGTCGCGGACGAAAATGAATCCCCAAGGCATACTGGTTTCATATCCGTATATCTCTGAATTCATCAGGTTTCCAAGACGGATTGCCATACCGGCGAAAGGGATTGCAAGAGCCAGTCGGTCGCAAATCCAGACATAATCAATGTTATATTTCTTGCCGTATTTATGGGCGTACCACCAAATTCCAAACAGTATGGCTATCGCTCCTCCGTGGCTGGCAAGTCCGCCATGCCATACCTTGAGGATTTCTCCAAGATGATCCTTGTAATAATCCCAGTCGTAGAAAAACACATGGCCCAGCCTTGCTCCCACCAGAGCGCAGATCAGAAGCATATACAGCATCGGGTCCAGCAGCTTGGACGGAAGTCCTTCCCTCTTGTAGAACTTTGCAAAAAGAAAATATCCAAAGATAAAGCCCGACACGAAAAGCACTCCGTACCATCTTAACTGGAAGCCTCCTATAGAGAAGATATATGGGCTAACATCCCAATTGACAGCCAATAAATTCTGTATCATATTCTACTTTGTAAACATTCTTGCAAAAACGCTTAGCGGAATAACTTTCTTGAAACTGTCTTCCAGAACAAGCTCTCCGCAAGTGTATTCCCTGCCGGCCTGCTCGCCGAAGGCCTTCTTCAGCAAAGTGTCTGCCAGCAGAGCGGAATATCCGTTGGAATAAAGGTTCAGCACAACAAACGAGTTCTCCTTTGACACAATCTTGGAACATTCCTCTAGCATCTCGAACAGCAGCTCGTCCAGTTTCCAGCGCTCCCCGTCAGGACCGTGTCCGTATGCCGGAGGATCCAGGATCAGGCCGTTGTAAACGTTTCCCCTGCGAATCTCCCTCTTTACAAACTTCAGGGCATCATCTACAATCCAGCGGATATTGTCAAGGGAAGACAGCCCCATATTCTCCTTTGCCCAATTTACCACCTGCTTTACGGAATCCACGTGGGTAACCTCAACTCCGGCGCATTTCGCGGCAAGGGAGGCGGCTCCGGTGTAGGCAAAAAGATTCAGGACCTTGTATCCCTTGCGGGTATGCGAATAAATCCATTCCCAGTTGGATGCCTGCTCCGGGAAAACTCCCACGTGCTTGAAAGATGTAAGGCCCAGCCTGAGCTTAAGGTACAGGCCGCTTTCCTCCGGAATGCCGTGCCGGGCGCTGCTCCATTCGGAAGCAAGGCGATCCTTGCCCTTGTACTCGATATACCAACGGTCCGGCATCTTTTTGAGCATCTCCCAGGTTCCCACATCTTCCTTTCCGGCCTTGCCGAAACCGGCTCCGGGATGAAATACGGTATGGGCGGCTTTTCTCCATTCAGCATCGCTGAGGCTTTTGCTCCACAATGCCTTCGGCTCCGGGCGGGAAAGGACAAAATTCCCGAAACGCTCCAGCTTGTAACCGTCTCCGGAATCTATGATTTCATAATCCTTCCACCCGGAAGGGCTCTCAATGGATATGTTGTGCTCTGTCTGTGCCATATAATCTTTCTCCGCAAAGATAATGCTTGTATTACATAACGCGATTATTTCTTTCTGCCTTTCTTTTTTGGAAATGGCAGTTCATCTGCCGGCTGAATGTAATCTATCGCCTCCTCTGAACTCACAACACTGTGCCCAAGTCTTTTTTCAATATCTCCGCGAGTGGTTTTTGCAACCTCGGCACCTTCATGTGCTACGGTCGCATTCTCCTTCAAACCCTTCGGATTTCGTTCTTTGCTGATTTGGGTTGCGGTTTCTTCTGCAAGTGCACTCAAAAGCAGCTCAAGATTGGTCATATTATCTCGGAGATTCTCCTTTGTCAAGCCCTTGAACTTCTTGTATTCTTTTGTTGTAAAACCACTCCAGGTTTTAGACATCAAATCGGTAAGAAATGCAAAATCAACTTCTTGGGTAACACCGCCTCTTTTCCACTCGTCAGTGAGACCCTTTCTAATTTCTATTGATTTTATTCTGCGATTGATCCAAGCCTCCGAATAGCCGAGCCTTCGATAATCCGACACCGCCTGGTCTATACTCCTTTCGGGGTCTATCATCTGGTCTATGCGTTCAGAAGCAACTTTTGCCATCCATACCTTGAACGGCTCTGCTTTAGAAGATGGTATAGATTGAATTATGCGAAACATTTGTTGCATATCTGCCATATCTGTCATTCGCATTTTCCCATCTGCAGCTTTCATTTTGAAAGCGCTACAATTTGTAGCGGTTTCATTTCCCTCCTTCTTTAAACGGGTTTTAAGAACACGCCAATACTTTGCAGGGTCGGGACTCCCGGTAAGTACAGCCACAACATCCACCACGGAAAAGAACCACTTCTCCTTCTCTTCGTCCCAAACGGAACGGATCTTTCTGTCCTCGAACAGTTGAATCTTTTCTTTCTCGCTCATAACCTGAATATTTTAGTCTAACTGTACAAATATAACCTTTTCTGTCTTTGAAAATACTTTTTTATTTTTGCACCCGAAAAGCATTTTCTGATTGTTCAAAACTAATATCAATATAATATGCAGAAGTTTATCGACACTTACGATTTCAAAGGCAAGAAGGTTATTGCCAGGGTTGACTTCAATGTTCCGTTGGACAAGGATTTCAAGGTTACGGACGACACCAGAATACGCGCCGCAGTGCCTACTATCAAGAAGGTTCTGGAAGGTGGCGGATCCATCATACTTATGTCCCATCTGGGAAGGCCGAAGGGAGTGGACAAGAAATATTCCCTGGAGCACATAATCTACAAGGTTGAGGAACTTCTCGGGCAAAAGATCCAGTTCTGCCCGGATTGCCAGAAGGCAGACGAGGCCGCAAAGAACCTGAAGCCGGGAGATGTGCTGCTTCTCGAAAACCTGCGCTTCTATGCAGAGGAGGAGGGTAAACCAAGAGGGCTCAGCGATGATGCCTCCGACGAGGAGAAGAAGGCCGCAAAGGCAAAGGTAAAGGAGAGCCAGAAGGAATTTACAAAGCACCTGGCTTCTTACGCAGACTGCTACATCAACGATGCCTTCGGAACAGCCCACAGGGCTCACGCTTCCACTGCCCTCATCGCAGAGTATTTCCCTGAGGACAAGATGTTCGGTTATATTATGGAAGGAGAGATCAAGGCCATCGACAAGGTGATAAAGAATCCTCAGCACCCGGTTACAGCAATCATCGGCGGCAGCAAGGTTTCTTCCAAGATCGGCATTCTCCAGAACCTTGTGGAGAAGGTTGACAACCTGGTTATCGGCGGTGGAATGGCTTTCACCTTCGTTAAGGCCAAGGGCGGAAAGATTGGAAATTCTCTCTGTGAGGATGACCAGATCCAGGTGGCACTTGATATTCTGAAGACTGCCGAAGAGAAGGGCACAAAGGTCTTCATTCCAAAATATGCCGTTGCCGCCAACCGCTTTGAGAACGATGCCACAAAGATGATTGTCAAAATCAACGAGATTCCGGACGGATGGATGGGAATGGATGCCGGAACAGATTTCCTGGTTGAGGTTGAGGAAGTTATACTGAACTCAAAGACAGTGCTCTGGAACGGCCCTGTAGGAGTATTCGAGATGCCTCGGTTTGCAGAGGGAACCCTCTACATCGCAAAGGCGCTTGCAAAGGCAACCCAGGAGAAGGGAGTATTCACCCTCGTTGGAGGCGGAGATTCGGTAGCTGCCGTTAACCAGATGGGTTATGCAGACAAGGTAAGCTATGTTTCCACCGGCGGCGGTGCTATGCTGGAAAGCCTTGAGGGCAAAGTCCTCCCTGGCATCCAGGCCATTATGGAATAACATTTCCGGGCACAAGAAAAAAGGTCTCGCGATTATTAGCGAGACCTTTTTCTTTTATGCTGTTAGAAGAAGTAACCTACCCCGACAGCCAACTGGAGATTTTTATATACCGGAGGAGCTGAGCCGATCCAGTCTCCTCTGGTTCTGTTGAAAACATCAGGACTAACGTTTATGTTTATGTTAAACCTGTTGACATTGAGTTCGGCCCCAAATCTTAATCTTAAATTGTTCTTGTTCAGTGTAGAATATGACGTCGTTATCTTTCCGTCACCCTCTTTCTCCGCAAAACGCAAAATCCTTCGGTAATTAACTCCTCCATAAATGCCGATTTGCATTTTATCGTTGATGTTGAAATCATAACCTATAGACAAGACAGCTCCCACGCCTGTTTCTCTTAACCGTTCCGCAGCCCAAGCCCAATAGCCATCTGTATGTTTAATGCCTTTTTTGCCCACAGGCAAATCCAAATGATATAATTCTGCCGTTTCCTCCATAAACAATCCTCTGCCGCTTGTTAAATACTGCCTTGCACCAAATTCCAAAGAAACACCTCCTATCGATCTATGAGGCGATATCAACTTGTCATTATGCTCACCATAGAAGAAACTATAGACATAACTTGTTCTGCCTATCCAGTAGTTGCTTTTCTCTCTCTGAGCCAGCAACATTGTGCAACTCAAAAGAAGAGCAAGAGACAAAAAATACTTTTTCATAATATTGCGGATACAATTTTCTTCTATGCAAATATATATATATCAGCAGATTGTCAAGTTAAATCAGCGGGATGGTTCTGAGGCGCAATCGGCAGGCTTCCGTTTCCTCGCTGTTTTCGGGAAGAAACTGGAGTATCTTGAATCCGTAGTCTGAAGAGCTGTCCGCCTCATTAAATGACGGAACGTTTCTGTAAATCCTGATTGGAACCTCAGGCCTTCCTTCTGCAACGTATGCTATATCCAGGCGCTTGATGTTGTTCTCGCGATGCCAGGAAAGAGGGAAGGTATCGAGAATATGGTCCACATATCTCATTGAGTTGATGTGACCGTTGAAATCCACATCGCTGAAGAAAGTGGGCACTTCTCTTGCCAGAGAAATGTCCTCCATCTGCACTCTTACCGGCTTTGCTATCGGAACTTCAAGGAAATCGGGAGAATCCGGTTCAACGACAAATTCCATAATTGTCCCGTTTTTCACCTCCAGCAGGTTTTCCGGATGGCGGGTGGTTGTGTCTATCATAGCCCATACGCTTCTTCCCCATCCGAGCACTTCTCCGGTAGAGTCTACCGTCATCCTGAAGTTTCGGTTGGTGAACAGCGGATGGACTTTTTCCACCCAGGTTTCAACGGCTATGATTTCGTGGCGTGAGGGAATCCTCATCATCTCGACGGCAAGACGGGAGAGAACCCAGGTCTTGCCGTGAGCGTTGAGGTAATCTGTTCCGAACCCTCTTTCGGAGGAATGGTAGTCCGCAGAACTCAGCATCATGTTCACAAGAAAGCTGAATCTCAGCATCTTGCGGACATTGCACTGGTACTGTTCTATTTTGAAATTATAACTGCCTTTCTTCGGGAGAGACATTATACGGTCATTATTTCCTTCTCCTTGGCCGCAACGATCTCGTCCACCTTCTTGGTGAAGGTATCGGTGTGCTTCTGGATTTCTACCTCGGCATCCTTGCAGATATCTTCCTCAAGACCGTCTTTCTTGAACTTCTTGTGAGCCTCCACAACTTCTCTTCTGGCATTGCGGATACTCATCTTTGCGTTCTCTCCGGCACCCCTTGCCTGCTTGCACAGATCTTTTCTCCTTTCCTCTGTCAATGGCGGGATGTTGATTCTCACGTTCTCTCCGTTGTTGATTGGAGTGAAGCCCAAGTTGGCATCCATAATGGCCTTTACGATAGGGCCTACCATCTTCTTCTCCCAAGGCTGCACAATCATGCTCTTAGGATCAGGAGTTGTAATTGAAGCAACCTTTGGAATAGCGGTCGGCGAGCCATAATAGTCCACCATAACGTTGTTGAGCACTGCAGGGTTGGCCTTGCCTGCACGGTAGGTCTTAAGGTCTTCCTCAAGGTGCGTGATGGCGTTCTCCATCTTGGCAACGCCCTGCGCAATGTTGTCTTTAGAAACTTTGATTTCCATATCTTATTGTTTTTGTATTATCCGTTGTCGACCACGGTTCCTATATTCTCTCCTGCAAGCAGGCGGTTTAGGTTAACCGGATCAGTCATGTCAAAGACCTCTATAGGAATATCGTTTTCCTTGCACATCGTAAAGGCGGTCTGGTCCATAACCTTCAGATTATCAGCCAGCGCCTTGTCAAATGTAAGGTGGTCGTACCTTGTTGCCGTAGGGTCTTTCTTCGGGTCTGCGGTGTACACCCCATCAACTTTCGTGCCCTTGAGAAGAGCGTCCGCCTCTATCTCGCAGGCCTTCAGACTTGCTGCGGAATCTGTGGTGAAGAACGGGTTGCCCGTTCCTCCTGTAAATATTGCCACTCCGCCACTGGCAAGAACTTCCATTACCCTGTCCTTGTTGAAGTGCCTTGCAAACGGCTCCATCGGATGCGGGGTAAAGACCTCGGCCTTGATGCCCTCGTCTTCTATGAAGATTCCCAAAGCCTTGCCGTTAATTACGGTTGCCAGCATTCCCATCTGGTCTCCCTTCACGCGGTCAAAGCCTTCCTTTACTCCACTCATTCCGCGGAAGATATTTCCTCCGCCCACAACTATTCCTATCTGACATCCGGCCCGAACGGCCTTTGCTATTTCCACTGCGTAAGACTTGATTACATCAGAATCCAGTCCCTGTCCGTCTGCTCCGCCCATGGCCTCGCCGCTGAGCTTGAGCAATACCCTGTTGTATTTCATAAAACTGATTTTCTTTACAAACAACGAAATTAACCAAATAAAGCAATAAATGCAACTGTGTGATAACTTTGCTTTTCCCGAAAACCTTGTGTATATTGCATCGTTTTTCAGGGAAGAATATTTAAAACTACAGATATTTATATGGCTAACATATTTACAACCTCTATCGGCAAGAAGGTGATAATGAGCCTCAGCGGCTTGTTTCTGATTATATTTCTGACCCTTCACGCCGTACTTAACGGAGCATATCTGCTGCCTAACGGAGCGGAGAATTTCAATGCCGTATGCGAGTTTATGTCTCTGGGCATCATCAAGGTGATGGTTCCAGTGCTGGCATTCGGCTTCTTCATCCACATTCTCTATGCCTTTATTCTCTATCTTCATGATTACAAGGCAAGAGGAAAGGAAAGATATGCCGTAACCAACAGGACCAATGCCGATATGGCATCCAAGAACATGGTTATACTTGGCCTTCTGATCCTGATAGGAATTCTCCTTCACCTTACCCATTTCTGGGCAAAGATGCAGATGCAGGAATTCCTCGGAAAAGAGTCTATAACTGGAGCCGAGGGAATGGTTATGACGTTCAAATGCTGGTGGATTTACGCCATCTACATTGTATGGTTCATAATCCTGTGGTTCCACCTGACTCACGGATTCTGGAGCGCATTCCAGTCTATGGGATGGAATAACGACAAGTGGCTGAGAAGACTGCAGTGGATAGGATACATTTACGCAACCATCCTGGTTGTGCTGTTCATAGCAGTTGCCACAAAGGCATTCCTGGTTGCAAACGGCTGCATAGGCTAGCAGACGAAAAGCTCTCTTATGATACCGTCCGAGATGAAAAACCGCTCGGGCGGTATTTTTATTGTGCCGTCTTTGGTGAGGGTAATCAGGCCCTTGCTTTCCATTGCGGAAATTTTTGGAAGAAGGTCTGAAAGGAAAACCGGAGACTGAGGAGCGCAGTTTCTCAAGGTGTTAAGGCTTACACCATTAGTGGTTCTGAGGCCGAGCATAAGGATCTCGTTGAAAACATCCTCCGGAGAAAGGGTTTCCCCTTCTCTTATTTGCAGGGTTGAAAGGTCGCACCAGGTAGCAATGTCTGAAGTGTTCCACTCCCTGTTTTTCCCTATAAAGGAATGGGCCCCCGGGCCAAGGCCAAGATAAGGAGTGCGGTTCCAGTAGGATGAGTTGTGGAGACTTTTGTTTTTTTCCGTTTTGCAGAAATTGGAAACCTCGTACTGGATGTAGCCGGCTTCCTTTAATTTCTTCTGGAGAAGAGTGTACATCTCTTCGCTCTCTTCCTGGGACGGAAGGGAGAAATCACCGGTTTTTTCCATTCTTTCAAGCGGAGTTTCCGGATCTATGCCCATCTGGTAGGCGGAAATGTGTTCCGGATTGAGCATTATGATTTTGTCCAGATTGTCTTCCCAGTCTTTGATTGTCATCAGCGGGAAGCCGAAAATAAGGTCCAGGCTGATATTGTCAAAGCCTGCTTTCCTTAGGATGTGGTAAGCATTGATAGCCGTTTTGCTATCGTGGCGGCGGCGCATCCATCTAAGGTGGCTGTCCTTGAAAGACTGAACACCCATACTCACCCTGTTTACCCCCATTTTCCTCAGCGATGCGGCATAATCTTCAGTGATGTCGTCGGGATTGACTTCAACCGTGAACTCATATTCCTCTGCTATTTTGAAGGTTTCCCTAATCGCGGAGACGGCTTCCTGAAGTGTGTCTGGGAGCAGGACTGATGGAGTTCCCCCGCCTATGTAAAGCGTCTTTATTCTTTGGTCGCTTTCATAAAGGGAAGAAAAGAAATCCCTGCGCCCGGAGATTTCTCTTTTAAGCGCAGGGATGTACTTTTGTCTCAAGCCTCTTGAGACGGTTGAGCAGAAGCCGCAATAAATGCACCTTGAGTTGCAGAACGGAACGTGCAGATATATGCCGGCCATTTCTGGGCTATTTCAGATGCACCTCGGCAGTTCCGATCTTGCCCTTTTCCGTGTAGGCTTCTGCGGTGTAGGTTCCCTTCTCGAGCTCGGCTCCCGGAGTGAAGTAGATGCTTACGTCCAGCTCCTGGCCCTGATAGTCAACCTCACGGGAAGCGGAATAGATCATCTGCTCTCCTCCGCAGGTAAATACCTGCTGTCCGCCGTCCGTCATAAGCACTCCATCCGGATCCTTGATCCTGATGTAGATGGTCATCGGGCCTGTCTGGGCAATAGCGTTCTCTACAAGAGAGAGGCTTACGCGGAACTGCTCTGTACGGGAAGAACGCTCCATGCTCTTGCCTCTGCGGTTAAGAGCCACGATGGAAAGGCCTCTTCCGCGGATGGTGGAGCCTTCGTCAATCTTCTTGCTCTGCTCCTCTATCTTCTTGGCCTGGGCCTCGTTCTTGGCGGTGGTCTCCTGAACCTGTTTCTTGGCCTCGGTAACCTCCTCCTTGAGAGCGATGTTCATCTGGTTGAGGGAATCTATCTGCTTGATGTATCCGCGCATAATCGATCGCAGAGTACCAAGTTCCTTCTCATACTTGCGCAGCTGGGAAGCGTTGCTGGCCTCGGTCTTCTTGACCTTCTCTATGAGCTCGGCGACCTTCTGCCTTTCTATCTGGAGCTGCGTGTTGATAGTGTCGTTTGTAGAAGACAGGGAAGCGTAGTCCTGCTGGAGCTGCGCGATCTGGTTTGTCAGATCCTCCTTGTCCACGGTCAGTTCCTGAACAACCTCCTTGACCTCAGTCTTCTTGCTCAGCTGTGCTATAAGTACACCCGCCAGTACCAGAATGATGGCGGAAAGCACTCCGATGATGATCTTCAGTTTCTTTTCCATAACACTTGTTTGTCTTGTTGGGCAAAAATAGCAATAAAAATGTTTACTTTTGCCCCCGCATAATAAATGTTGCGGCTATGTTAAGATATATTATACGTTCTCTAAAATGCCTGATTATAGTGGGCATAATGTTCTCTATTGTGGTGCTGGTAATGTTCTACACATCCGAACATGACGCAAATCTCAGGCCATGGAACCTTTTTGACGGCAACTGGACCAAGGTAATCCTGTTCTTTGTGGCATACGCCGCCGTTTATCCGCTAATCGGATACAGCAAAAGGGAGATTGCCTTTGGAGAAGGATTTTCCGAAAGAAGGCAGGAGATTGCCGGAGTTCTCCGCGATATGAACTTTGTGCCGGAAGACGTGATCAGGTCCGAAAGCACGGAAGTCCTTAAACTCCACAACAACAGCGGCATAATCAGAGCCCTGAGGCTCTGGGAAGACACGCTGACTTTGACCTCCAACGACGGAATGCTTACCGTTGAGGGCCAGAGAAAAGACGTTGTAAGGGCATCGATGAGAATTGAATCCTATCTTGCAAAACGGACAGACCAGAACCAGGAATAAGACTATGAGAACTCTCAAGAAATATCTCAACGCGATGAGCGCCAACATAGACAAGGGCCTTCTGGAAAGCGAAGGTATCCAGGCGCAGGTTCTGCACCAGAACATGCCATACGTCGGCATATCCTACAAGCTTGCCGTAGAACTCATAGTCAACGACGAGGACTACGACAGGGCTCTCAAGATTCTCGAAGAGGCAGAGGCCAACCAGAGAGAATTGGGAGATGAACTTCCAGAGGAAGACTAGAATCCTTCCTTCATCATTTTTTCCGCTTGGCAGAGTTCCTCGTAGAATTCTTCGCCAAACTTGTGCACTATCGGCTCTTTAAGGAACTGATAAACCTTTATGCCCTTCTCCTTCCCAAGTTTGAACGCATCCGAACAAAGATGCTCGCGGCTTAGCATAAGGCCGGTATATCCGGTACTGAATACTTTAAGGCGGATAGGAAATATCCAGCAGCTCAGTGGCTTGCGGATGCCCTTCCCGCATTTTTCAAAGCCCTTTTCCACGGCGCACCAGGTGAAGCCGTCGGGGTTTGTCACGGAATAGGCGCACCTTCCGTCAGAAGGCACAAGCGGAGTAACCCTGTCTCCGTCTTTGTCTATAACGGAATGGCCCTGTGAGAGGATTTCCTTCTTACCGTCCCCGGCGAGAAAGATGTCATAGTCCGCGGCCTGGGATTTCAGGCTCTCAGCCTCGGCCTCTTCCAGCGGAGCGCCACTGTCTCCCACAACGCAGCAGCAACCCTTGCATTTTGAATAGTCGCAGCAAAAGTATTCGGTGAGTATTTCGGTGCTTACCAGGCATTTGCCTATTTCTATGATCATACTAGTCCAGGTCGAAGAAATTCCTTATGAACTCGTTTTCCTGAAGCAGCTGGAGCGTAGGAATATCCGCTGTGGTGCCGTCCATAATTACCGTTGTGCGGTTGGAGGAAGATATGTCCTTGACAAATGAGCAGAATTCCTGCTTTGTTATCGACGACAGAATTTCTCCCATCGGAGAGGAAATATCCTTTCCGTAAATATACTTGAGCTTGAGCACATCCAGCCAGTACTGGGCGGAGGAGACAAGAGCCGCGTTGCGGTCTGCGAGCATCTTCTTTACGGATGCAAACTCCTGCGCAGAAATATTGCCCCTGCCGCAGGAAGAAAGGCTCTCCATAACAGTCTCTATGCAGGTGTGGACGCTTGCGGAATCCGTCTCGAAGATCATATCCAAAGCGCATATTTGCTCTGGATAATTCTCCAGTGTGCTCTTTACGTTGTACAGAGGAACTTTGTTATATAGACTTGTGCGGAAAATATTGTCAACATACGTTTCCGCCATCTTGGAAAGAACCAGATTCTTGGCCGTAAGGTTCTTTGCGGTTGAAATGGTGAGGCTGGCATAGCTTCTGGGAACATTCATCTTGGCAAGGAAACGCTTTTCGTTATGTCCTTTTGCTATGTAGTTAGGAACAACCAGCCAGTTCTCCTTTGCGGAAGGATTCCCCTCAAGTCCGCCAATATACCTGACTGCAAGATCCTTGTATGAATAAGCATTGCTGCCGGCAAAGATGAATACAAAGTCCGCGGCGTTGGAGAATCTGGCCGCCAGCGACTTGTGTAACGAGGCATAGTCCATGTTCTCGACCTGCTCGTAGGTGAGGTTTTTCACAAGCTGGCGGTTGGAGTTGCGGTACAGGGTCACAGAGTCGCGGAAGGCGGTCTGAGGAGAAACGCTGTTGTATTTAAGGTCGTAAAGGGCCTTGCGGTTATAGATGTCGAACGCTGCCTGGTCCGGCCTGCGGTCCGTGAATTTCAGATATACGGCTTTGAGGAGTTTCTCCACGCTTGCAGGAACGGCATATCCGTCCATCTGCTCCGTGTTCTGGTCTATGCGGGATGTCAGATTAAGATGGTTGTAAGCATACAGGCGGTTCATGTTTGCGTATGAAACATCGGCTGTTGCCGCTATATCCAGAACTCCGTTATAATAATCCTGGGCACTCAGGGAAACTCCTTTCATAAGGGAGAACCCTCCCTTGCTCACTGCCCTGAAGAACAGGGTGTCCGCCTTCTGGGCAACATCCTTGAACACCAGTGTGGCTCCGTTGGAAAGCACCACCACCTTGCTTCCGGACTGCGGATCTTCCGTCTCTGAAACAATTGTGGAAACTAGAGAAGGAGAAGCCGCCGGCCACTGTGGAAGCGCGCTTTCTCCAGGCTGAAGCGGTTTGTCCAGAGGCTGGGAATAAGCCGCCAGAAGCCTGTCTCGTGAAATCTGGTTCACGCCCTCGGCTTTAGGCAGGAAGCAGGAAATCACGATATTGCCGTCCTGGCTCAGCGATGCTGCAATGTATTCGGAGAGTTTCTTGGCGTTGAGATTAAAAAGAACCTCCTTCATTATCTCGAACTGCATCTCGGTGCTGGCCATCGAATATCCGTCGTAGCTGCTTCTGAGAGCCCTTTCCAGATACACTTCGTTAGGAGCCTGGTTCCGGTTGTCGTAAAAAGCTTCCAGCTCCTTCCAGTAAATATCCTGGGCTTTTTCAAACTCTTTGGAGTCAACACCGCGGTCGCAGAGTTTTTTCATCTGGGAACTTACAAACGAGATTGCGGAATAAACACTGGATGGCAGGGTCTCGAACTCAAGGGTAAGCGCACTGCTCTTTTCTATTCCCATAAACTTGCCCTTCCCTATGGAAAGATTGTATATCGGGAGATTCTCCCTGAGGATTCCGTCGCTGATCCTGTCTTGCAGGAGACGCAGCGTGGCGTTATCCATAAAGTCTTGTATATAAGGCAGATTTGTCTTCTTGTACTTATCCTTCAGAGGCTGCTTGAGAAGGTTGATGGAAACCACTGTCTTTTCAAACTCGTCGTCCTGCAGCACGTAAGTTTTTACTCCCTCGAAAGGCTTCGGGTCGTACCAAGTGCGCTTTGTGCTTTTAAGAGGCTTCGGAATCGTGGAGAAAACAGACTTTATCTGGGTTTCCATCTTGGCCGGATCTACATCGCCGACCACTATTACCGTCTGAAGTTCCGGCCTGCACCAGTTATAGTAGAAGCTTCTCAGATCCCTGGAATTGATGCGGTTGATGCTCTTTATGTCTGATGGAAGAACCTCGTCGTTGTAAGGGCTGTCCGGATACAGGTCGCTGAGAAGATCGTGCTCCATCCTGTGGACCGGAGTCCAGCCGTTGAGGATCCTTCCGGCAAGGGTGCTCCTTTCCGCGGAAATGTCTTCCTCCTCCACGTTTATGGAGCTCATCCAGTTGTAAAGAATAAGCAGAGCGGAGTCCACAGTGTTGCTTCTTCCGGTTGGAATGTCCTTGACCGCGTATGTCACCCTGTCTTTTCCCGTGGAGAAAAGCAGATTGTCCTGCGTAAGTCCTAAAGTTTTCAGATAATCTGTTATGGCAGTCCCCTCAAAGTTTCTAGTTCCCTTTGTGGCAAGCTGTTGCAGCAGCATAAAAGAGCCCCGGTTCCCGTCTTTTTCCAGGGATGTCCCCACTTTTTGGGCCACGCAGAAGGTCGCCGTTGATTTTTGGGCCTGATTTTTGACTATGATGTAGGAAAGGCCGTTTGAAAGCTTGCCGCTTTTTACTCTCGGATCGTCCGGAAGAGTGGGAAGATCCTGGGTTTGACCACTCAGCGCAGACGGGCTTGCAAAAGCAAGGAGAAACGCCAGTATGATTGTTAACTTCTTCATAACAGATTGAATGTGCACAAAATTAAGAATAATTCGGTGTTTGCGTGATACCTGCATTTTTTTTATTTTTGCACCCATTGATTGAAAAAGAAATAAAAACCAGATAAAACTTATAGAGATGAAAAGAATCACCAGACTTTTTTTGACCGCGGCAGTTGTACTGTTCGCGGGAAGTGCATTTGCCCAGGATATGACTCAGGCAGGTGAATTGTACCAGAAGGCTACCGAGGCTTACCAGGCAGGAAACGAGATTGAGGCAGTTAAAGGTTTCAAGGAAGCTCTGAAAATCGCCGAGGCAGCAGGAGACGAGGGTATCGAGATGGTAGAGGGCTGCAAGGACATGATTCCTAACATCCTCCTTTCTGCTGCAGGCAAACTGGTTGCAGCAAAGGATTATGCAAAGGCAGAAGAGACTTACAACGAGGCTCTGGCAGCAGCAAAGGAATATGGCAAGGACGCCGCCATCAAGAGCGCTGAGACCAAACTCGCCCAGATACCTATGCAGCAGGGTAACGATGCTTACAATGCCGGCAATATGGAAGAGGCTATTTCTTTCCTCCAGAAGGCTGTAGAAAGAGATGCCAACAACGCCAAGGCTCACCTTCTTCTTGGAATGGCCTTCAACAAGGCAAATAAAGACACGGAAGCAGAAGCATCTCTTCTGAAAGCAAAGGAGCTCGGCGATGCTAATGCAGAGAAGGTGCTTACCGGAATGTTTGTTTCCTCGGCAAACGAGGCAATGAAGGCAAAGAAGTTCAACGATGCTATCGCCAAGGCTGAAAAGGCTCTTGCAATCGGCCCTAACCCGACCGCAAGCCTTATCGCCGGAATGTCTGCTTATCAGGCAAAGAACTGGAACAAGGCTATAACTCACCTTGTAAACGCACCGGCCTCCGCCCAGAACACTTATATTCTTGCTTCCTGCTACGAGAGCGCCGGAAAGAAGGCTCAGGCCTGCGCAACTTACAAGAAGGTTCTTAACGACGGCAAGTTCGGCCCTACCGCAAAGCAGAAGATTGCCAAGCTGGGTTGCTAAAAGATTATGCCTAGGGTAGAACTTCTTTCTCCGGCAAGAAATTCGGAAATCGGTATCGCGGCTATTGACTGCGGTGCCGATTCCGTTTATATTGCCGCTCCAAAATACGGGGCAAGACAACAGGCAGGCAACTCATTTGAGGATATCCGGACCCTATGCACCTATGCCCACAAGTTTGGAGCAAAGATCTACCTTACGCTTAACACCATACTCTACGACTCTGAACTCCAGGAAGCTCAAAACTATCTCTGGAAAGCATATGAAGCAGGCATAGATGCCGTCATCGTCCAGGACTTTGCCCTTCTGAAGATGGACCGCCCGCCCATTCCGCTTTTCGCTTCCACGCAGACGGATATCCGCACTCCGGAAAAGGCCGCCCTGCTGGAAAAGATGGGATACAAGCGTCTGATTCTGGCACGAGAACTCAGCCTGAAACAGATAAGGGAAATAAGGAAAGCCACATCCATAGAACTTGAATTCTTTGTCCACGGGGCGCTTTGCGTCAGCTGTAGCGGCCAGTGCTACCTTTCCCAATACCTTACCGGGAGAAGCGCCAACCGCGGTGAGTGCGCCCAGGCCTGCCGTTCCAACTACGACCTTGTAGATGAAAACGGCAACATCCTGCTGAAGGATACCCCTATCATCTCTCTCAAGGACCTCAACCTCTCCAACCGTCTGGAAGACCTCATAGACGCAGGCATCACATCCTTCAAAATCGAGGGCAGATTAAAGAACATTTCCTACGTCAAAAACATAGTTAGAAAGTACGACCTGGCCCTAAATACCGTTCTGGAAAAGAAGAACTCGGACGGAGTGTCTCTCTCCAGAACCTCCTGGGGCAGAAGCCGCTGCACATTCACTCCTGATGCGGAGAAAACCTTCAACCGCGGCTACACGGAGTTCTTCCTGGACGGAAATCGCGGAGACTTCAAGAGCAAGGATTCCGCAAAAGGAATGGGAGAATACATCGGCACCGTCACCGGCGTAAAGGGCGGCAATGGAAAAACTTTCGTAAGCTTCTCTTACAAGCCCCAAGTCTCTTCAAACACTAAGAAAGACAAAACAATCCACAACTCAGACGGACTCTGCTTTGTCTCCAAAGACAAGGTTGCATTAGGCTTCCGCGCCAACAGATGCGGTGGCGCCATCTCTGGCAAATCTGATGAACAGACGGTAGAACTGTTCACAAAAGAAGCCAGCATAAAAAAAGGAGACCTCATCTACCGCAACTTTGACGCAGCATTTGAAAAGCAGATAGAGAACATCCCAAAAAGACTGATAGACGCAAGTCTGGACATTCACCTCAGCGATGGCCACATCACCATTTCCGCATCAACAGAAAACAAATCCAAATCATTCACATTCTTCCTCTTGGGAGACCGGGCCCAAAACCCGGAGATGGCGGAAAACCTCATCAAAAAGCAACTCGGAAAAACCGCAAAACATTTCTCCTTCACTGTAAACAGCATAGAGGGAGACGACATCTACTTCTACAGAACCTCCGCCCTCAACGGCATCAGAAATGAACTTGCGGAAAACCTCCAGCAATATCTCGAAGAAGAACGCCAAAGAAAAACAACCACCACCCAAGCCAACACTAAAGCAAGCACCAAAGCCAACACCATAACAAACGCTGAGAAAAAAACAGATTTCTCCTCCCTCAAAGATCTTGCAAAAGCAGCTTTCAAAGAAGGCAACGCTTCCTACCTGAGAAACTGCTCCAACCGCCTCTCAAGGGAAGTTTACACAGAACTTGGCCTCAGCGATATCCAACCTTCATTCGAGCAGGCCCCTCCAAAAGATGCCATCCTTATGCGCTGCAAATACTGCATCCGCTACCAAATAGGAATGTGCAAAAAAGAACTCAACAGCAACACACACAACGCAAACAAAACCCACAACAGCAGCAATAACCGCAGCCTCCATCTCTATCTGAAAAACGGAGCCAACACCCTCGTCCTTGAATTTGACTGCTCTAAATGCGAAATGCTGGTAAAATCACCCGTTTTCTGATAAAATCGAGACGAATAACTGTAAGTTTTTTATTTTTCTGGCAATTTTTTGAAAATATTGCCAATTTCTATATCTTTGCAGAAAAGACAAGGGTATGGAATACAAATGCGACATATCTCCAACAATGGTAACTGTAGCGGATCTTCTCACAGATGCTTTCGTTGGAATGAACCATTGCATCACAGATACCGGGAAAAATCTCATTGTGGAGGTTCCTAAAAAAATGTGCGAAGCTGTACGCGCTACCTTAAAACAACAGTTTCCGGATGTGGCCCTCATTAGGAATGCTTACCCCATGATGGAAGATCTGCACGATTTCATTCTGATCAAGCCTCTTATTTCAGAAGCCCCCATCTTTGAAGATAATGGCGTTAGCGTGCCCGAACTGGAGAAACTGCTGGTAGACCATTATTCGGATAAAGAATATGAAGCCTTGACAGAAGCCGATATCCAGAAAGAATTCCAGCGGGCTTTTGAACTGTACCAAGTCAACACTTCCCGCCTTCTCAGATATGCAAGCCGAAAAGGGAAAAAAGAGGAAATCCAAAACAGGATGGCGCAGATTGACAGGCAACGCGTCAAGACGGTACATACTATTCAGGATTTTTTCCGCAAGGAACCCATAGAACGGGCATGGCTGTTTGGTTCCTTTTCCAGAATGGAGGAAAGGCCTGATAGCGATATCGATATTCTAGTTGATCTTGACAACTCTGTTTCAATGGGATTATTACAATATGCCAAAATGATAAACGAGTTGGAAGCCCTGTTGGGTAGAAGAGTTGATATGGTGGAAAGGCGCAGCCTAAAGCCCTTTGCCAAAGAGAGTATAAACCAAGATAAAGTACTTGTTTATGAGAGAGCCTGAACGGGATTTGGGCAACTGCCGGGAAAGATAATGGGGCACTATTTTGCCTTCTTTCAGCTCTCGCTGAAGAATTGCATACACATCATACCAACGCCCATCCAAATCGGGCTTTTAATCCATAATGACAGTTATCATCTTTCTGCCATCCGGGGCAATAGACTTCTCCATCTTGAAGATATGCTTCTTATTTACCCTTGCCGGATATGGAATATTCTTGGCCGATGACTGCATTTGAGATCCGGATGAGATATTCTTCAAATCTTGTTGTACAAACGTCTCATAATCATATTGCCAGTCTTCCCCGTAAGCAAGCTTGTGGATTCTATAATAGATTGCTTCTCGCGATGGAGCGTTGAATGTTGTTCCGGTTCTCATGATGCTGTTCTCATTTGGACGCCATACTCCTTTCGAATATAGAAGCCCCCCTTCAAAAGCGCCTAGACTCTCATTTGCATATCTGGAATCCTTGAGGAAACGGCTCCACTTGATGGTCTCCGGATCGCTTGTCAAGTCAATATTCTTATGTGCTCCTGTATGGGATATCAAATCTATGAGATTCTGGATTTCGTACTCATTTGATGTTCCAATTGCCTCATCTTTTCTAACATACTCATCTGCAAGTTTCGGGAAAAGATGTCCGAATTCATGGACAACAGTATATGCATAATCTACACTCTCCGTTTTTGCACAGAAAGCTATGCTTTGTTGGGCTTGACCATAATCGTTAGGGTCATCTTCACCATACACATAAAGTGTCCAAACATTCCCCGTGGTCTCCGGAAATGCATTAATATCATGACCTATTACGATAGTTGCAATGTCAGATAATGGTTTATCACTAACAGCCATTCTTGTATATGCATTGCATATTGCATTATTGCCGAGTTGACTATATATCCCAAATACAGTGGAACCATCACGAACCTCATTCTCGGACACCGCATATACCATATAAACATTAAAGAAACTCTTGTATGTCTTCATTGGCTCCACATCAAAAATGGCATTTATAGCTTCTCTCATATCACTTTCATAGGTACCATCCGCTATTACCCTGTCTGAATATGCATCCCCCATTATCACAATATCTACCCCCTTGCCCTGCGTGGCTGTCTGAAGAATCTTGACTTTCTTGTCCATACTGAAATCTGTACTATAGTACATATTCGAATCTGTAACATCCGGCAAATCTGGGATTGCTTCATCTATCCCAACCCACGTCACATGGTCCAGATTAAAATAAGTTCCATCAGCAAGTCCTTCAATAACTTGTTTAGTTGCGTCAACACATCTGATCGCAACCGCTTTACTTTTAAACGCAACAGAACTAAAAGCGCCGTATATATCATTCACCTTTGAAATATCAAAAGAACCCAAGTCTAGCTTTTTCATGTGCACAGCATTTGCCATTAATGATATGGCATCAGTAAGGCTTGTTGCGTCGAAATTATGGATATCCAATATCTTCAGAGAATAACAGTTTGCAAACATATTTTGCATACTCGTTACTTTAGATGTGTTGAAATTTGATAAATCCAATGATTTCAAACGGACACAATTCTTAAACATGCCCCCCATCCAGGTAACATTTCGGGTATCGAAAGACGAGAGATCTACACTTTCAAGTGAAGTACAATCCCAGAAAAAACTACCGAGACTCTCCGCGTTGGAGGTATTCCATCCAGATAAATTGACTGTCTTTAAACTGGTACAATAACTAAACAGTCCTCCCATGTACTTGACTTTAGATGTGTTGAAAGTACTAAGGTCGAGATACTCAAGGGAACTACAGCCAACAATCCAGTTTATATCGTAATGATCAGAAATCGAAGCATCGCCAAACATGCATCTCATATCCTCAACATTAGACGTGTTAAAAGAGCTAAGATCAAGCGTCTTTAGACTTGAACATCCCCCAAACATTTTCGACATATTCTTGACATTATCTGTTCTGAATCCACATAAATCCAAAGATTCAAGGGCCCAGCAGTCACCGAACATTAAATCCATTCGTTCTACATTGCCAGTATAGAAACTGCCAAATTTTATGGACTTAAGTGAATTGCAGGCGGCGAACATTAAACCCATATCCGTAACATTGGTTGTCTCAATATTAGAAAGATCCAGACTAATTAGAGATTTCCAGCCAAAAAACATTGCTCTAGCCTCAACTATCTCATAAGCTTCAGCCCCAGTATAGTACTTAGCCGTTGTGCCATCCAATTCAAAATAAATTGGAGCACCATATTGTTGAATAGAAATATCGGTTGTTTTATCACTATTAACTATGAAAGAAACATCCGTAATTTTAGTCTTGTCCACATTCTCCGGTAAAAGGGTAGATGCATGCAACTTGGCAGAGTTCTCATGGAATGGATAAAATGTAATATCCTTATCCTTTTCATAGACTCTTTTAAACACACCTTTTTTGAACTCAACAGAGCCGTTAAAGGTATATTTTCCAACAGTATTATCGGTGTAGTATGTAATATCAAATCCGGAAGATATAGTTGTTGGATAGATTACCACATAATAGAACTTTCCTATTTCAAATCCTGTTTCATTAGGAGCGGTTACGGTAACTGAGTTATTAGATGATACTGAAGATATGGTGCTGTTTTCCAAATTATACTGGACTTCTCCGGAAAATGAAGAATTATCCTTATTTGTTATCACGACTTTTTTGATTCCTGGCGTACTGACGGAGATTTTGATTCCGCTGCAAATATTCTTAAAATAGAGATTCTCGTTATCAGAAACTGCGATGCTTACGAATAGCTCGTTTTCAAATGTTCCCTCCTTTGCCACCTGATTTGATGGTATTGTCGCATAAACATTTTGTCCACTTACCCTATTGGATGTATTATACGGATATATGGCGATATATGAAGCGTTCTCCGGCTTATCACCAATCTCACCGACAAAATCCACGTTTGCTGCTGGTGCTGTATTGGTTGAAGTGAGTTTATAACCGCCATTATCTCCCTCTCCGGTAAAAAGACTTATCTCATCCCCTGGAGACCACCATACACTGCCATCTTCCTGACGGACGGTTTTTGTTTCGGGAGCCCAACCGGCATGGAAAACAACTTTGTGTAGATTCTCCTGATTCAGAGGGGCTTTATCATCTTTTACGCACCCGTATATGGTAAACAACAAAGAGACAGCAAGAACAGAACGCAGTATATTATTCATTGTATAAACTTTTGTTTTCATTTAAGCCTTGTTTTTACTAAAGTCCTCAAAGAAGAGAAACAACTACAAGTCTTCTTCTGTAATACCTTCATGACCACCGGTTGCTACAACAGTGATAGCGCAGGTCGCAGACTTGTCGTCAGCCTTAGCTGTGATCGTCGCCGTGCCTATCTTCTTGGCAGTGACAACACCGTTGCTTACGGTGGCTATACTTGCATCGCTGGTGCTCCAAGTCACGGTCTTGTCAGTGGCATTGTCAGGCTTCACCTTCGCGGAAAGCGTCACAGCCTCGCCCACCTTCAGAGATGCGGACGTCTGACTAAGTGAAATAGATTTAACCTTTACAACAACTGTTACCTTGCAAGAAGCTGTTTTTCCCCCACTGCTTGCAGTTATGGATGCTACACCATTGTTTACCCCTGTAACTTTACCGTTGTTATCAACTGTAGCTACATCCGTCTTTGAAGATGCCCAGGTCACGCTCTTGTCGGTCGCATTGTCTGGTTTTACGGTTGCCTTAAGTGTATAAGTCTCCTCTGCATCGAGTGTTATCTCCGATTTATCTAGTTCTACAGACGATACGGCAACAGCAGGCTTTTTTACTGTTATTTTGCAGGTTGCGCTTTTACCTCCGCAGGATGCGATAATGTTTGCAGAACCTTCTGCTTTGGCCGTTACAAGACCAGTCGGTGATACTGACGCAACTGTTGAGTTAGAGGAACTCCACGTTACAGTTTTGTCTGTAGCGTTAGAAGGACTCACGGTTGCTGATAGCTGAAGAGTATTGCCTATAACAAGTTCTTCCGCTGTCTTTGAAAGCGTAACGGAAGTAACCGATACAACAGACGGCGTTATCGGACCGTTCGGTTTGTCTCCACCACCGCCTCCACAAGAATAGACAATCGAAGCAATTGCAATTAAAGCTAATATCTTGAGTGTTTTCATATTTCTTTATATTGTAAAAGATCGTTTAAACTCTGTTTGTTTGTCTTCGGTGATAATATGGATATAAGGGCAAGTATGGATTAGATCCATCAAGATTGTTTTGTCCGGATGTCCAAAAGTATTATTCGTACCCACAGAAATAAATGCAATCTGGCGTCTGAAGTAGATTCCTTTCACATGATTTTTGATGGATCCATGATGTGGAACTTGAATATAATGAGGATGACAATTTATAATCTTATTCTTTAAATCGTTATCTATTTCAATGTCTCCTGTGTATAAGCAATCCATCTCTTTATCGGTGATTCCAGGCCCCGGATGAGAATGTACTAACATCGAATATGAATTATGATGGCTTGCTCCAAACACCTTTGTGAAGACCTTGCCAATTTCATCAAGTTTTTCCTTTGTTATCTCCGGTAAAAAATATTTCTCATACCAATCGCTATCACGATACTCTTCTATATCTGGCAGTATTGTTTTGAGAGAAGGAATTATATCAGAAAGGTCTATTATCAGTTGTTTTTCTTTCGAGGGGTCAATCTCTGTGTAATCTGCATCGTAATACCAATGGATGGACGGCGAGGATATACGAACATGACAACCAATGGTCGGTGATAATGCCATTACCGAATAAGTCTTTGAACTGGTGGGGTGTTTGCAAATAACGCCGGGGAAATTGTCTTCTGCAGACACTGTCCCCGCTCTTGTCCAAGGCTTTTTTAACGCCGGAATGCAAGATAGCATAAACTTGACAGAAGGACTTGAAATGAGATAGCCAGAAACAAGATCTATAATAAAACGGCAATGAGTTACGCCGGGAATCACTATTTTGCATAACTCGTGTTGAGCTCTCAACAGATCTAGGATACCGTTTGTATGGTCTTTATGAAAATGAGAAACAAACAAAAGATTAACGGGCTTGCCAAAATCTTTTATCTGTTTGTTTCTTTCTTTAGCATTCTTGTTGTCCGCTCCGCAATCATATACGGCTGTTAACAACTGTCGGTCTGTTTCCGAATCTCTAAATGTTTCGCTATAGAAAGCACCTTGTCCAACAGGATGGATCGTTCTAGTCATTTTTAGATGCAATGAAGGAGTTGTGGTTGTAGATTTGCTCATGGTAATAAAAACGATTAAAGCACGACGCTTGTGTGTGCATCGTGCTTGATGATATATGAGTATAATTTATTGAATACTAGTGAATTACCCCCCCATTAGAGGTGGTAAAGATAACTGAGATATGGAACGCTGAAATATGACTAAAAGGCGTCATTCTTAATGCATTTGCTACACAAACTTAGTAAAACACACTTAAAAAATCAAAAGATTTCTAGGGCCTCATCTAGTTCCTTTTTTGTAATGCCCATTGTATCTATATTGTTGAGTACAATAAACTCTGGAACTGGACTAATGTGAGATTGCAGAACAACATTTCTAAGCATCCCTTCTTTATACCACATTTCGTGCCCGCCATCTGTTCTGATTTTTGCAAGCCCAAAATGTTTCAAGATTTTCCTATATCGCCTAAGTGATATGTTGCTGTATCTGCCCATTAACAATAAGACAATGAGTGTTTGTAAGGAATCGTTCTCTTGGTAAACTGAGGCGCTGATAAAATATTACGGAACTTGTCATTACTCTTGGCCATTGCAATAACCTGAGGAGAAACAAACAGAGATTCTTCCTTTTTTCTTGTCCAGTGTTTACTTAAAAGATACTCGTCAAGAGTTTTTCTGCGAATACAGCTCTCAAAAAAATCTTTAATTACAATGGAAAAAGAGTCTTTAGCTTCTTTCACGGTCTTACCATAGCCGAAAATGTCCAATGCGGGAGAGTATGCAATTTCACACCCATCGTTTGCGAAGATATAAACCTCAAGAGAGGCTTCAATACCTTTTTCTGTAATACGTATATGATTATTAACTTCCATTGATCTTTATTTGAGGCAAATATAGCACTTTTTTTGAGAAAGCTTGTTTTCACCCGATTTGCATTATCTTTGCGGGGTATGATATTTTCTGAGATTGCAGGACATAGGGAACTGGTGGAAAACCTGAGGAATATGGTGCAGGCAGGAAGGATGCCGCACGCTGTGCTGTTTTCGGAGCAGAGCGGATGCGGAGCGCTTCCGCTGGCACTGGCCACAATCCAGTATATGTTCTGCAGGACCAGAAAGGCTCTGGCAAGCGGGGAGGACAATCCGCTGGTTAAGGGGCTGTTCGGGGATGAACCGGCGGAGTTGCCGACGGAAGACAGCTGCCAGGTATGCTCCTCTTGCATCAAGGTCAGGAACCTCACCCATCCTGATTTCCATTTTGTATTCCCTATCAACACAACTCAGATTGTGGAGAAGGGAAAGAAAGCCGCAATGGATGCCTACTATGAGATCTTCCGGAATCTGGTAAAGGAAAATCCATATTTCAGCGAAGAAGACCTTTACAGGGCAATGGAGCTGGAGAACAAGATGGGGCTGATTGGAGTGAACGAGGCGGCGTGGCTGATAAACAGATTGAGCTTTACCGCGTATGAGGGTGGAGAGAAAGTAGTGCTTATACTCTTCCCGGAAAGGATGAACCTGGAGGCTGCCAACAAACTCCTGAAAAGCATCGAGGAGCCTACGGAGGACACTTATTTCTTCCTGATAACCAATGCTCCGGGGAAGATCATACAGACCATTAGGTCTCGCTGCCGCCTGATAGAGGTGCCGCCTATCTCAAAGGAGGATTTAACAAAAGCCATCGCGGAGAAATACAAGATGGATGAAGAAAAGGCCCTGCTGTGGGCCGAATGCTCCCAGGGAAGTTTCGGAAGGGCAATGCAGCTGATTGAAAGCAGCGAAGGGGAGACGGAAGACTTTGAGGATTTTACCACGCTGATGGGCCTGGCGCTGGACAAGGACCTTCCGGGGCTGATAGGCTTTGCGGGGGATCTGTCAAAGCGGGGCAAGGAAGCCCAGAAGAATTTCTGCCGCGGAGCCCTGAAGATTCTCAGGCAGATGTATCTGCTGGCTTTAGGCAAGGAAGACCTGGCCTATATGAACCCGAACCAGGCGGATGAGATAAAGGCGCTGGCCGGAAGGCTGAAGAAAGAAAACTTTGGGAATTATTACGACATATTCAACGATACCATCGAGTGCATAGAAAGGAACGTGAACGCAAAATTCATTTTCAGCGATTTGTGCAATGCACTCTACCAGAATACCTGATATGGACAAGAAAGACATTGTATATGACTGCCATAGAGGCTGTCAGATAGGCATAGAGAAAAACGGGCAGATCGGTTGCTCCTACGACCAGAGCTGCTGCAAGAGGGCTGTTTTCGACTGGCTCCCGGGAATTCCGGACGAGGAGATGGACAACCTATTCGAGGTCCGCTTCAAGAACACCCGCAAGGGCATTTACCTGAACACTTCCGGCCAAGTTTTGAGGCAGGGAGACATTGTGGTAACCGAAGCCCAGAACGGATGCGATGTGGGAATCATCACCCTCAGCGGAGCCGTGGTCGCACACCAGTTAAGAAGGAACAGGATAGACTGGAAATCCTACGAGTTCAAGAGAATCTACCGCAAGGCACGTCCGCAGGACATCCAGAAATGGCAGGAAGCCATCGCCAGAGAGCATCAGACAATGATACGCTCCAGGGTGCTGGCCGCCAATCTTGGCCTGGAAATGAAAATCGGAGACGTGGAATTCCAGGGAGACGGAACCAAGGCAATATTCTACTACATCGCAGATGGAAGGGTTGACTTCCGCCAGCTTATTAAGGACTTCGCGGAGGAATTTCATATCAGAGTGGAAATGAAGCAGATAGGCGCACGCCAGGAAGCCGGCCTGATTGGAGGAATCGGAGTTTGCGGCCAGGCTCTCTGCTGCTCAAGGTATATCAACGATTTCCAGTCCATCACTACCGCAGCCGCAAGATGCCAGGACCTTTCCCTGAATCCGCAGAAACTGGCCGGGCAGTGCGGCAAACTCAAATGCTGCATCAACTACGAGGCCGCCGTCTATCTGGACGCCAAGGAAAACCTTCCTCACCTTAACGGTCCGCTTCACCTGGAAGACGGAGACATCCGCCCGGTCAAGGCAGACGCCCTCAAGGGCATAATGTGGTTCACCTACTCAGACCGCGAAAGCGACGAGGCCTATCCTCTCAAGGTGGAAAAGGTAAGGGAGATTATGGCCCTGAACGAAGAAGGAAAGAAGGGCGAGGCCATCTCCGGAACCAAGAAGGAGAAAATCATCGACTTCAAGAGCGCCGCAGGAGAAGACAGCATTACCCGCTTTGACGAAGTGCGCCACAAGAAGAAGGGAAAGCCTCACGGAAAGATGCGCAGAAGAAACGACTCTCAGCAAAGATGAGCACTATAGGAAAACTGGAGAAATTCCGCCAGAATTCTACATTCAAATGCCTCCTCCAGCCAAAGATGGAGGAAGTCTTCCGCAAGGACTGGCATCTGAAGGGAAAGTGGCATGAGGAAGTTTTCCGCAACTCCAATCCCATAACTCTTGAACTCGGATGCGGAAAGGGGGAATATACCGTCTCCCTTGCCAAAATGTATCCCGACAGGAACTTCATCGGCATAGACATCAAGGGCGCAAGACTCTGGAAGGGAGCCCGGGAAGCCGAGGAAACCGGCCTGGGGAACGTGAGGTTCATCCGCACCAGCATTGATTTCATAGAGTGGATTTTCGGGGAGGATGAGATAGACTCCATCTGGGTTACGTTTGCGGACCCGCAGCTCAGATCTCCCCGTAAAAGACTGACCGGCACGATGTTCCTGGAACGCTACAGGATGTTCCTGAAAAAGGACGGAGTCATAAACCTCAAGACAGACAGCCGTCTTCTTCACGAATATACATACGCCCTGGCCCTTCAGAACAATCTGGAAATCCTCTGCCGCAGCACAGATATCTACAATGAGGAGAATCCCACCTTCCCCGCTGAGCTCAAGACAGTGCAAACTTTCTACGAGCAGCATTTCCTGAAGATGGGGCTCCCTATCACATATCTGAGTTTCAGGCTCGGAGATGCAGAATCCTTTAAGGAGCCGGAATGGGACAGCGCCATCTGGCTGGAAAAGGAAGGAGAGGGCAGAACTCTTGGACGAATAAGATAAGATTATGGAAAACCTGATTTCTCTAAGGCACAGAATCCACTCCCGCCCTTGCCTGAGCGGAAACGAAAAGGAAACTGCTGATATAATCTGCGAAGTCCTTTCTTCCTGCAATCCCGATTCCCTTTGGAGAAATATCGGGGGACACGGAATAATCGCCCGTTTCGGAAACCCGGACAGCAGGGCTTCCATACTCCTTAGGTGCGAGCTTGACGCACTTCCTATTTTCGAGCAGGGGGCAAGATCATACCGTTCTGTATATGACGGAGTTGCCCACAGCTGCGGACACGACGGACACATGGCGATTATGTGCGGCGTGGCTGAGTGGCTTTCCACCCAAAGGGAGGGTCTTCTGAAAAACGGATGCGTATATCTTCTCTTCCAGCCGGAAGAGGAAACCGGAGCAGGAGCGGAAAAGATGGCATCGTGGATGAAAGAAAACGGTATTGGATTCGACTATGCACTTGCTCTCCACAACTGGCCCGGAAAGACTCACGGCGCCGTTTTAATCTATCCGCATACATACGCCTGGGCTTCTATCGGCATAAAGCTGGATGTCATCGGAAGAACATCCCACGCTAGCGAGCCTCAAAAGGCACTCAACCCTACCGATGCCATTATAGAGATCATCCGAAAGATTAACTCCCTTAACGGAGAAACTGCGTTTTCCACCGTCATTTCAGCGGGTGTGGGAGAACTGGATTACGGCATTACCCCGGGAAAGGGATATGTTGCCTCCACCACCCGCAGCCAGACGGACGAAGGCCTTGAAAGACTCGAAAACAGAATCATTGCACAGGCAGAGGAAATCACCTCAAAATACGGCCTTGGCCTGGAAGTTTCCACCACAGACCACTTCCCTGCAACTATCAACACTCCGGAACTGACTCAGACGGTCAAGAGAATCGCTGAAGAAAAAAGATATCTGATAGAAGAGAACCTTGTGGGTACATTGGGCAGTGATGATTTCGTACATATAGCAAAGATGGCCCGCAAGGGGGCCACCTTCTTTGATCTTGGAAGCGGACTGGATCACGCTCCTCTGCATCGTCCGGATTTTGACTTTGACGATTCTCTGATAGATGCGGGAGTGGATCTTATGTCAGACGTCTGCCAACATATTCTGCAAAACCGGTAAGCATATCTTTGTCTGAGGAGTCAGGAATAACCCCCAGTGCCTTCTTGGCCTTTTCAATATGCTCTTCAAGCCTTTGCTGGGCATATTCTATTCCGCCGTTTTCCCTAACAAAAGCCGTCACCTCGGCGATGACCTCAGCTTCCTTTTCCGTAATCTTTTCCGCGAATACGGATTCTATTTTTCTTATCTCCGATATTATTCCGGAAGCCTTATCATGGGCATTGTCCAGAGCCCCTATCAGCGGCAGGGTTATCTTCCTTTCCTTGATGTCCGCACCGGAAGACTTGCCGGTTTTAAGATCCGGGGAATAGTCAAAGATATCGTCTCTTATCTGAAAGGCAAGTCCCAGGTTTTCAGCATAATCCACAAGGGCTTCGGTGGTTTTCCCTTCGGCCTCCACTGCCATTGCCGCGGACTTTATGCTGGAAACAAACAGAGCGGCGGTCTTGCCGTAGATAATGCTGTAATAATCCTTCTCTGTTGTGTCCAGCTTGTCGGCCTTGTCCATCTGCAGAAGTTCCCCCTCACTCATTCTCCTTACTGATTCCGCAAAGCAGTCTATTATAGCCGGAGAGCAATGAGCCGTAAGAAGATGCAGGGAGCGGCTGAGCCAGAAATCCCCGGTAAGGACAGCAGCCGCGGGGCTGAACATTGCGGCAACGGAAAGCGCACCCCTTCTCATAGAGGCCGCATCGGCCACGTCATCATGCATCAGGGTTGCGGTATGCAGCATTTCGGATGCGGCAGCGCAGTAATAGCTTGCCGGCGTGAGAGAGCCGCAGCAGCGTCCCGCAAGCAAAGACAGGACAGGCCTTATCTCCTTGCCCCTCCGCCCCAGTACATACCGGTTAATCGCCTCCAGATAAGGCTCATCCGAATGTATTGCTAAAGATAGGGTCTGACGATATTTTTCAAAGTCAGACCCCAAAAACTCTTTTGCGCTCTCCGCTGTAAACATCTGGTTAGAATGTAATGCCTACAGAGAATTCGATAGCTCTTGCCTTGGAAGCCTTCCACTCCTGACCGGCAATTGTAACAGTACCCTTTTCCTTGTCGCCAACCTTGGTGATATCCCAGTTGTACCTTACGTTGAACTGAAGTTTCCAAACGTCAACTCCAGCGCCGAGTCCGATACCGCCGGTAAAACGGTTGATATCGTCCCAGGAGCCTACATCACTGCTCTTTCCCAGAGCATAGCTGATATAAGGGACAACCTGAACGAAAGGCCTTGCCACCACAAGGTTTGGACCATACTGAAGGCTAACCGGGAGCTGTAGGAAACTCAGGTTGTAACTCTCGGATACAGCACCTGCGACCTTGCTCTCCAGCTTGGCTTTCTTCTCCACATAAAGGAGCTCCGGCTGAACTACAAAGCTCGGAACAACGTGAAGCTTGTAGAGAACACCTGCCTGGAAACCTACATTGTCCTTCAGTTTGAAATCATCTTTCCTGACATCGGAAAAATGGGAAGTGTAGATACCGGCTTTTACGCCAAACTGGGCGGCAGCCTTCTTTGGAGCCGCGGTAAACATCAGCGCAAGCACAAGGCCCGCAACTGCAAATTTCATCGACTTTTTCATATCTGTTGTTTTTGGTTGTTAAAGCAATGCCTTGAGCTTGGCTTCAATGGCTTCTTTTGTGTTGGAGCCCACCATCTTGTCCTTAAGCTCTCCGTCCTTGAAGAACAGCAGGGTAGGAATGTTGCGGATTCCGTAGTTAACGGGAGCCTGCTCGGCTTCCTCCACATTGCACTTGGCAATAACGGCCTTTCCTTCATACTCCTTTGCAAGCTGCTCAACTATAGGGGCTACCATACGGCAAGGACCGCACCAGGTTGCCCAGAAATCCACCATTACCGGAAGCTTGGCCTCCAGAACAACTTCCTTGAAATTGGAATCGGTTACATTAATTTCCATAACTGTTCAGATTATTTTGTTTCAAATACCGTCTGCTAAATTAGCATTTATTTTTCAGAAATCTTACTTTTGTTATAGCAAGCAACTAAAAACCACAAACAATATGTACAGGAATTTTCAATCTTATCTGAAAAAGGAGCTGGGCGCCATCAAGAAAGCCGGGCTCTATAAGGAAGAAAGAATCATCACATCCCCCCAGAGAGCGGACATAACCGTAAAGGGAGGAAAGCAGGTGCTCAATTTCTGCGCCAACAACTATCTTGGCCTCAGCGATAACCCAAGGCTCATCAACGCCGCCAAGAAGGCTCTGGACAGCCACGGCTACGGAATGAGCTCCGTTAGGTTTATCTGCGGAACCGGAGACCTGCAGAAAAAACTCGAGGAGAAAATCTCCGAATTCTTCGGAACCGAGGACACCATCCTCTACACCTCCTGCTTCGATGCAAACGGCGGAGTATTCGAGCCTCTTCTGGGCGAGAATGATGCCATAATCTCCGATGCCCTCAACCACGCATCAATAATTGACGGCGTAAGGCTCTGCAAGGCAGTGCGCTACAGATATGCCAACGCAGATATGGCAGAACTCGAGGACTGCCTGAAGAAAGCTCAGAAGCAGAGATTCAGGATTGTCGTTACAGACGGAGTCTTCTCAATGGACGGAAATGTAGCCCCTGTGGACAAGATCTATGAGTTGGCAAAGAAGTACGATGCAATGGTGATGGTGGATGAAAGCCACTCCGCGGGCGTTGTGGGAAAGACAGGAAGGGGAACCACAGAACTCTACAAGCTCCGCGGAAAGGTTGAGATTCTTACCGGAACACTCGGAAAGAGCTTCGGAGGAGCCGTTGGCGGATTCACCACCGGAAAGAAGGAAATCATCGCGATGCTCCGCCAGAGGTCACGCCCTTACCTTTTCTCCAACTCCATTCCTCCAATGGTTGCAGCAGCGGGCATAGAGATGTTCAACATGATGAGCCGCACCAACAAACTCCAGGACAAGCTGCACGAGAACACAGCCTACTTTGTAGAAAAGATGAAGAAAGCCGGATTCGATATCAAGCCTACCCAGAGTGCAATCTGCGCCATCATGCTCTACGATGCGAAACTTAGCCAGCAGATGGCTGCCAAGCTTCTGGACGAAGGCATTTATGTAGTCGGATTCTACTATCCTGTAGTTCCAAAGGATCTGGCAAGAATCAGGGTGCAGGTTTCCGCCGGACACAGCAAGAAGCAGCTGGACCGCGCGGTTGCTGCCTTCACCAAAATCGGCAAGGAACTGAAGGTTCTCAAATAAGAGAGACTTTCATTGAAAAGAAAATGCCCGGGGTTATCCTCGGGCATTATTCTTTAAATAAACCATTTCTTCTTTTTCTCGTGTTTTTGTCCGTCCGTTTCTTCTTCCGGATTCTCTACCGCAGCCTTATCGGAGAGCACCTGCTTGATATAGACATCCCGCTGAGGGAACGGGATAACAATGTTGTTTTCGTTCAAGGTGTTGTAGATGACCTCATTGGCTGCCGCAGTATAAGTGTAGCGCTCGGTTACCAGAACCTGCTGGTAAACCTTGAGAACAATGCTGCTGTCCCCGAACTCGGCCAGACGGACAACGATTCCGTATTTAGGATTGAGCACTGTTCTTCCGTACTTGTCCTTCACGTTAAGCTTTATGAGGGCTCTCTTCAGGAGATCCCTTACCTTGGCCACGTCTGAACCGTACTGGATTCCGACAGGGAGGATCAAAAGCTCATAGGCATTGTTCCTGGTCAGGTTCTTGAAATTCTTCTGGAAGAGGTTGGCGTTAGGGAAGGCCATGATACTGCCGTATTCAGTCTCGATGAGCGTGCTCTGATAGTTGATGCTGTCAACTACACCACGCACTCCGTCACACTCCACATAGTCTCCCACGCGGAGCCTTCCGCTCATCAGTGAAACTCCATAGAAGAAGTTGTTGATAACGTCCTTCAATGCAAAACCGACACCGGTTGCCAGACCCGCGCTGACAATCGATATCGCCGTTGACGGTATGTGCAGCAGCAGGAAGCAGGTGATGATGTATGCGCCCCAGGTGATGATGCTTATGATGGAATTGGCCAGGGTGAAATTGATCATGTTCTCAGGCAGTTCCTTCTGGCCAGTGCGGGCAAGTACGGAGCGGATCTTGAATACCCTGTAGAAAGCCTTTGCGAGATAACCCAGGCAATTGAACACAAACGCCAGGGATACTGCTGTAAGGATTTTTGCCGCAGACAGGTGTATCACATTGTAATTCAAGAAGTCCGTCTTGAGGTACGATATGGTTACGCTGGACAGGTCGAACACGTTGGAAGCCATATAGAGACAGAGAGGTATGCTCCATACGGAGAAGAAAGGAATGACCGCCTTGCGGATTATATCGTAGAGCCAGGTTACCTCGATATATGAACTCTTGACCTTAGGGTTGATAAGGAATCCGTGGTTTATCCTGTAGGCCCTGAGCCTCTTGGCCATATACCTTTCATAGTATATTTTCAGAAGGTCGGATGCGGCCGTGATTGTCTGGATGATGGACAACTGGAATATCCACCATATTATAATCAGAATGCTGAGCAGAACATATCCCGTCAAGGACAGTATCGTAGTTGCGACAAATACAGTCAGGGTTATATAGTTGTAAATGTAATCCGCAAACTGGACTTTGAAAATCTTTCTGCCTCTCTTTTGTGACGTTTCTTCCTGCTCGACGATTCTTCTTTTCTGGCGCCTTGAGGTCAGGCCGGTCCTCTTGTTATCATCCGAATTGTCGGTATATTTCATCTTGTGGCATATCCTCCACTGCCATAGTGTGAACAGCAGGAGCATAGGAGGCAGGATGATGTTTATCAGCGTATTCGGGGAGAAGGAAATCCTTATGAAGATGATAATCAGGCAAAGAACCATTATCGGCAGGTAGGAGCGGATACTGCTCTTTACCTGGTCTCCTCTCAGGCGGATTGCAAAGGACAGGAAGATGGCCGCCAGCAGCCAGGCGAATTCAACAAGAAGCCTTGTGGCCAGCTTGAGGAAATTCTGGTTGGAGAACATCATCGCGATGGTAATCATAATAGCGAAGATGATTACTATCAAAAGCAGGATGAAGCATATTCCGTGCTGCTTGAATCTTTCTGTCTGAAGATACTTGATCTTTTTCTTGAGCAACCTTACTATTAAGTGGCTCAAGCCAATGGCTATACCCAGATAGAAGAGGACAAACAGGATGAGGCCAATCATGGTCTGCATCCGCCACTGGCTTCTGAGGCCCCTGGTGTTTACCGCGGCCCATTTGTCCCTTATGTCGCTTTTGGCCCGGCTCCAGTATCTTTTGAATCTGGACAGGATGGAATAGTATCCCGTCTGGCCGTCTATGAATATCTTCTTCTGGACATCATTGTACCTTTCCTGGGCGTAATTGTAAGCTTCCTGAAGCTGACGCCAGGTGGCATCGTAATTGACGCTGTCAGACACTATGGAAGCTTTGGATGCTTCATACATCTGGAGAAGCCCTTCAGAGTAATAGATACAGCTGTCGCGGTTGATCAGGGATTTGCCGGTGAGGAGGAATGCGTATTCCACTTCCTGGGAAACGGCCGTGGAATCATCCGTGTTGGCATCCACCCTCTGACCGTGGGAGGTTACGGCAACTATGGCAGAATTCAACGATGTGTCTGCCTGTGAGGGAGTGTCAGGGGTATTGTCATCTTCATCTTCCTCGGAATGGTCCACGCTTCCCGTAAAAATGGTTTTTACAAGACTGCTCAGAATATTTCCGGTAGAGCCCCTCAGGGAGTCCGTCGAATATTCATTCTCCTCTTCTTCATGACGGATGCTATCCTGCTCTGGGTTAGGCTCAGGTTTCTGTTCGGATTCCTGGCCCTTATGCCTTTTTATCTTTTCTGTAAGCGGAAGTTCTCCGGTATTCTTCTGATGAAGATTCTTGACCTCTTCCTGAAGCTGGGACGCCAGAAGGAAAGTGGAATCATTCCCCAGGCTGTCAAGATCGTCAACAAGGGCCGGAGGCAGCCTCTTCAGGGTATAGATAAGCTTCCTGTACCTTTCAATCTCTATGTCTATCTGGTTGATAATCTCGTTAAAAGGACGGCGGTTGCGGGAGAAATCCTGATAACGGTCGGATACCTCTTCCAGGGCATAGGTAAGGTCGAAGGTGAAATTCTGTTTCTGGGAGTAAAGTATAATGGCCAGCTCGTTGCAATCCTCCATAAGCTCTACCATCTGTTTCTGCTGGCTTTGCCTCGTAGTCCGTATCATCTGGCGGGCCATTGCCGTGCGCTTGTGGGCTCGGCGGAGTTCTACCTTAAGGACTCTCAGCGTATGGGCCAGGTCACTTTCCTCAAATACTGCCGCAACAGGCTCTATAACCCCGAAGATCAGAACAAGAAGCAGCGTTATCCTTAAAAATTTCTTCATCGTTGAAAAACAGGTTCTATTCTACATAAACTACGGAAGAAAGTTTGCTGTAATTCTTTCCCTTGCAGGCAAGTACAGCGTAATTCTTCTTGGATGTGCCAGGATACTGGAGCAGGTCTCCCTTGGTTACAAGCTCGGCTTTCCAGGTAACTGAACCGCTTGTGGAGGACTGCTTGACCAGTTCGTATAGAGCATACCCGTCAGCTCCCGTAACAGCGTTCCATTTTATCGTTTTTCCGCTCAGCGAAATTGTAGGAACGGCCGGAGATGCGGTAGTGTTGTTAAAGCCCTTGCCCACTTTAGGGATAAGGCTTTCCTTCAGATAAATATTGGATTTAACGTAAGAGGCAAAAGAAGATGCCAGAAGATGGGCCGTGCGAAACCAGATGTTTCCGATAACCCAGTCTGCCTTGCGGCAATCTTCTACCTCAAGTTTGAACTCTTCGTTGGTAAAGCCGGTCTCTCCCATGCGATAAGGGGCAAGGCCCGTAATCACCGGTATCTGGTTTGCGGCTCCTCCGGCCATCGCTACATCCTTCCAGGTGTTCATTGTAGGAAGGAACGGTGCTGTGGAGTGATTGTGGTGCCAGTAAATCTGCGGGGCAAGATAATCCACAGTTCCCTGCTCCACCCACTGTACCGGATCTGCATACAGGTATCTTGTAAGCGGAAGCCTTCCGGCGGGAGAAACTCCGAAAACCTTGTCCGGCTTTGTGGTATGGACTCCGTCATATAGAGCTTTTACTACTTTGTTGATATTGCTCTCCCTCCATTTTTCAAGGCTAAGTCCTCCGCCATAAAGGGCATATTCAGCCGCATCGTCCCATTCCTTGGCATCCGCCTTAAGTCCATCGGGATAAAAATAATCATCTATGTGGAGGCCGTCCAGATCGTATTTTGTCATCAGTTCTTTGGCCAGGGAATTAAGATAATCGATGACCTCCGGGTTCGCAGGATCCCAGTACAGGTTGGAACCGTATTTCTGAACCCATTCCGGGTGGAGTTTTGAAGGATGGTTGTCCGCCCTCACAGCCGTTGCGGAACCTACTCTCATCGGATTTATCCAGGCGTGGATTTCCATTCCGTCCGCATGGGCTGTCTGGATTGCAATTGCCAGGGGGTCATACCCCGGATCCTTGCCCTGTGTTCCCGTAAGCACGGAACTCCACGGAAGAATATCAGATTTCCACATAGCGTCAGAATTGCAGCAAACCTGCATAATGACCACATTGCAGTTCACGTTCTTGATATTGTGAATCATATTCCGTAGGGTGTTCTGCTGGGCGGCGGCATCCTTAATGCCGGCCGGCCAGTCATAGCCCCCTACGGTCGTGAGCCAGGAAGCCCTGAACTCGTGGTAAAGAAGAATCTTGTCTTTGGAGGCGTTGTACTTGTAATTCTCCGCAGGGGTTGGGGTAGGATCCGGTGTCGGTTTTGTCTTTCCGGAATCGGGATCAAGTCCGCCCTTTCCTCCGCAAGAGCTGATTATCAAACAGGAAGCAAGGCTGATTGCGGTTAGTTTTATTGTTTTGGCGAAGAGTTTTTTCATCTCAAATCTCTATTTTACTTTAACGTAAATGACATTGCTTCTTTCTGAATGCGACGCTCCCTTGCAGGATAGCACAATATAATTGCCGGCTTCCTTGCATTTGTAGATAAAACCGTGGAAAGCATCCTGATAGACAGCCTTCCATACAGTTCCTCCCTCAGCTGTTTTTTCCTGTGTTTCTTCCAGGCGGAATACAGCATAGCGGTCCGCACCTTTGACTTCTCCCCACCGTACATGGCTACCCATTCTGAAAATGTCAGGAGAGGCCACCGCAACGCCGCCGTTTCCAAAATTAGGAGCAATGGCGGCTTCCTGATAGAAGGTGTTGAGCATATTGCTGGTAAACTCGTCTGTGATGATGTTATGTGTTGTAAACCAGCATTGTCCTATAACATTCTGACGGTATTCATTATCCAGATAAGGAGCCTCCCGGCATTCCTTTACCTGAAGCACATACTCGGAAAACTCCGGAAAGGCTTTACTCTTGTAGCGGTAAGCCGCCATACCCACAATCACCGGAACATCTTTCAGAATCCCGGCCCAACTGTCCAGCACAAGCTTGAAATCGGCGATCTGGTGACCGTGCTGCCAGTAAATCTGAGGGATCAGGTAATCTATCGTTCCCTGCTTTGCCCAGTTTCTCGGATCTGCATAAAGAGCCTGAGTATTGACCAGCCTTCCGGCGGGAGACACCCCGAACACTGCGAACGGCTTTGCCTTGTGGACAGCCTCGTGCATAATCCTCACGATTTCGTCTATGTTGCTTTCTCTCCACTCGTCCAAAGTCTTGCCTTCTCCGTATTTCCGGAACAGAGCCTCGTCGTTCCAGACCTTCTCGTCCTTCTTCGGCTTTGCCTGCTCTCCCGTTCCCTTTAATCCGTCGGGATAAAAATAATCGTCGATGTGAAGGCCGTCCAGATCGTACTTGGTCATTATCTCCGTAGCCAGTTCTCCCAGATACTCCCTGACTTTCGGCTGCCCCGGATCCCAGTACAGGCGGTCTCCGTGCTGCTGAACCAGTTCCGCCTTCTTATAGCAAATGTTGTCCGCCCTCCTTGGGAAATCCACCTTTCCTATTCTCAGAGGATTGATCCAGGCGTGAATCTGCATTCCAAGAGAATGTGCGGTCTTTACCGCAAGTGCAAGCGGATCATATCCGGGACCCTCGCCCGGAGTGTCCGTAAGGCTTGGAGCCCACTGCAGTATCTTGGAAGGATAAAGAGCGTCCGTGTTGCTTACAACCTGGAACATCACAGCATTGCATCCGGAGCGGTGAATCTTGGTAATCAGGGATACAAGGTCTTTTTTCTGCTGTTCCCTCTGCGATGCAGCCGTCTTCTTTCCTTCCTTAAGCATTATCCTGACTTTTGGCCAGTCTATACTCTCCACCGTGGAAAGCCACGCCCCGCGGAATTCAAATGGAATGTACACGCTGTCTTTCTGCACGTCAAACTTACGGACCGAAAGCTCTTCATCGTCCTGACAAAATGCTGTCGCCGAGACAAAAATCAAGGCCAGCAGAGAGAAAAGGGTAAGGAGTCTTTTCATCGGAATTGCATATTTTCTTCAAAGATATTGAAATTTGCTGAAAAGGGGCATATCCCTTACTTTTGTAAAGGATAATTTTTAACGGATGATAACTCTTGTCATTATAGCGGTTACCTGCATCGTGAGCATCATAGCCTTCTCGAAAAGGGAGATGCTCAGCGGGATGCTTTTCAACGCTTACCTGGTTTACAACCACAAGAAGATCTACAGGCTTTTCTCCCACGGCCTGATTCACGGGAGCTGGGGACACCTGTTCTTCAATATGCTCACGCTATACTTCTTCGGCACCAACACAGAGCAGTGGTTCCGGGCCGCCTGGGGCGATGTGTGGGGTTCTGTATTATTTGTCGTGATGTATGTAAGCGCCTTTGCCGTAAGTTCTCTGGCAGACCTGAGAAAATACCGCTATGAGCCAAGGTACAACGCGCTCGGAGCATCCGGAGCAGTGTCTGCGGTGCTCTTTGCCTCGGTGCTGTTCGACCCTATGATGGGCATCTACATCTACCTGATTCCTATTCCAATCCCGGGCTTTGTCTTCGCCCCGCTGTATCTTCTCTACTGCTGGTGGATGGCAAAGCGCAACCGTGACAACATCGGCCACTCGGCTCACTTTTGGGGAGCGGTTTACGGCTTTGTTTTCCCTATAGTTTTCCGCCCGGACCTTGTCGGCCACTTCCTGTCGCATTTTGTGAAGTGACGTTTGTGCACGGTATTTGCAAAAACGAGAGCAAACACTTTAAAATTTCATACAATGAAAAGGTTATTTCTTTTCTCGGTGATTATCACGGCAGCCTTGACACTGCCGCAGATTCTGCCTGCCCAGGGCCATGTCTACATGTATGACACCGGAGGCCGCCCGTCAAGACCAGCCCATCACGGCCAGAATTATCTGGGAGGTACCTACTTCGGCTTCAGGTTCGGAATCAACGCCACGGAGGTTAGTTCTGAGGCCACGTATCTGGAAAGCAGCTCGCCAAGAGGAGGACTTGTTGCAGGAATTGCTCTTGGACAGCAATTGGGTCCAAGAGTGCCTGTTTTTCTTGAAACAGGACTTCTGTATTCCGAAAAAGGCGGGAAGAGCGATTACGGGGGAGACTTCAGCTACAACCTGAATTATCTGGAAGTGCCGTTCAATTTCAAATACATGATTTATTTTCCAGGTCCGGGTATAAGCGTGCAGCCGTTCGTCGGCCCTTACTTTGCCTATGGCGTGGGCGGATATGTCAAAGATTTCGGAGCAAGGGAAGCATACCACTCGTTCGGTCCGGAAGACTATCAGTTCAAAAGGTTTGACTCGGGACTCAAGATCGGATGCGGATTCAGCATCCAGGCTTTCTATGCCGAACTTAACCTGAATGTCGGTCTTGCCAACATCGGCCATGATATGTTTGACGAGACCCACAACCGCGGTGTGAGCCTGACGGTGGGTGTCAACTTCTAGTACAGAGGATCGGCATCTTCAAGAACGGGGAACTTTCCCCTGAAACGGTTCAGAGCCTCCATATCCAGTTCAACTGATATGGAGGTTTCTTTTGCTTCCGGGCAGCTGTCCACAATGTTTCCCATCGCATCTATTACCATTGTCCCGCCAATGTATTCACAAGCCGGGTCCGAGCCAACCCTGTTGACTGCCAGCACATAACACTGGTTCTCTATCGCCCTTGCCGGAAGCAGTTTCTTCCAGGCCGGAACTCTCTTTGCCGGCCAGCTCGCAACATAGATTATCGCGTCATATTCAGGCTTTCCGTCCTCAGCGATGCTGTTGCGCACAAATACCGGGAACCTTACGTCATAGCAAACCTGAAGGAGAATCTTCACCCCTCTCCAGAAAACGACCACCCTTTCCTGCCCGGCGGAATAACTCTTCTTTTCTCCTCCATAAGTAAACAGATGGTGCTTATCGTATGAAAAGCACATCTCCGGAATAACGAAATACAGCCTGTTGAAAAACCGGCCGTCCGTTTCCTTTACGGCTACGCTTCCGCAAACCGCGCAATTCAGTCTCGAGGCCTCCTTTTTCATCCATCGCAGAGTAAAGCATTCCCCCTCACTGTCAAGCTCCTCCGCGATGCCTTCTGGAGAAATGGCAAAGCCCGTTGAAAACATTTCCGGAAGCAGGAAAAGATCCGTTCCGGGACAAGATTCCATTATTGTTGAATTTGCCCTGGCGTTACCCTCGGAGTCGGCCCAAAGCACGTCGCGCTGCAAAAGAGTTACTTTCATATTGATTCTTATTTGGAACAAATTTATTAAATTGCACCAAAGAATAATTCGCCAACCAATTTAAATCTCACATAATATGAAAAGAATGATCATTTGTCTGATGGCTGCGCTCATCATTGTTCCGGGGTGCGGCAACATGAACCAGACAACTTCTGGCGGACTCATCGGCGGAGGTGCTGGAGCCGCAGTAGGAGCAGGAATCGGAGCCTTGATAGGCAAGGGTAAGGGCGCTGCAATCGGTGCCGCCATCGGAAGTGCCGTTGGAGCCGGAGCCGGAGTGGTTATCGGCCGCAAGATGGACAAGAAGGCGGAGCAGCTTCAGAAAGAGCTCGAGAACGCCAAGGTCGAGACCGTAACCGACGTTAACGGACTCGAGGCCATAAAGATAACCTTTGAGAGCGGACTTCTGTTCAAGACCGGAAAGAGCGACCTTTCAGCCGCTTCAAAGAACGACCTGGCCAAGTTTGCCACATCGATGAAAGACATGGCAGACACGGACATCACAATATACGGCCACACCGACAACACCGGTACCGCAGCCGTAAACGAGAGACTGTCTCTTGAAAGAGCCGGAGCCGTAAAGAATTATCTGAAAACACTCGGCATTGCAGACGCCAGGATGACAAGCGAAGGCAAGTCTTTCAACGAGCCTGTAGCAGACAACTCCACCGAGGCCGGAAGAGCCCAGAACAGAAGAGTGGAAGTTTATGTTACCGCAAACAAGAAGATGATCGAGCAGGCAGAAGCCGGAACACTGAACTAAGTTCATCAAGGCTTTTTGCCTCGACGATTCTCTGGCGGTAATCGCCACGGATCATACCTTGGCTTTCAAGGTGATCCATCAACAATATCAGCGGGTTCCAGAATCCGCTGATATTGTATAATATGACCTTCTTGTCGGTGTATCCTATGGTTGCGGAAGAAACGACGGTGAATATCTCGTCAAGGGTTCCGATGCCACCGGGAAGGGCTATCAGCACATCGCTGAGGCTTATCATTATGTCTTTTCTCTCCGATAGACTCTTGCAATAGATTGCCTGGTCTACCGGAGAAAAAGACTTGCCCTTCTCTTCAATGATTTCCGGAATTACTCCAATGAGTTTCCCCTTTTGTTCTCCGGAAAGACTCTTTGCTCCCAGGAGAAAATTTTCGGCGATTGTTTCCATAAGGCCCAGGCGGCAGCCTCCCCACACGAGAGAATGTCCGCCCCGTCCTATCCACATCCCAAGCGCCTGGGTTGCTTCAAGATAAGCCTTATCTACATTTTTGTTAGCCGAACAGAAAACTCCGATATTCATTACTTCGGGCTATTTATAATCACAACACTGCTGTCCGGCAAGTAAAGTTTGGAGGAAATGTAGGTTCCGTCAAACTTGTGCTTCTTGGATATTATAATCGGATGGATGGTAAGGATGCTGTCCTTTACTTCCACAAGGGCCTTGTCTTCCGAGCCTTCCTCCTCGTCTCCGCCAAGAGCCCTGATCGCAGAGATTCTTGAGGCAACAATCTCCAGATCCGCCCTTACCGTGGTATCCTTCACTATGCTGGTTCCGGAAACCGAGGTGCTGTCATCCACTATGATAGAAGAAGACTTGTGCATAACGTCAAGGGTAGGATAGATGGCGTAAGCCTTGTTCTTGCCCTTTGTTACATACATATACATTCCTCCCCTGTAAGGATCCCCGTCGGACACCCTCCTTTCCTCCTCGTCGTCGTTGAATGGCCTTCCGTTCCATTTGACATAGCCTCCTATCCTGCGTCTTGTGCTGCGCGCCATCCTGTCGCTCATCCTCTCCCAGGTTACGCTCTGACCGTCAACCGTCTCCGGCAGGGCGGCATATTCAACCTTCAGGGTATCGTAGAGCTTGTCAAAAGTCTTGGTTGCTGAGGTGTCCTGAACGCTACCTACCTTCATTGCATGGCTTCCCATAAAGAACACCAGGCCAACGAGTGAAAGTATCCAGACAAGGAACAGAATCCATCCAAGGCGGAATCTCGGTTTCCTGAGGTTGAACAGCCACCATATTCCCACATACAGCATCGCGATGCAAGGGATTATTAGACTGCAGATTATAAGAACCTTGTAAAGAGCCCTGCTCCACGGGTTAACATCTATGAGATTAAGGGCGTTAACCGGATTGACTCCAACAATGGCATCGCTGCCAATCATTATCATCCATACCATGGCAAGGAACAGTATGCCCAGTCCAATGAAAAGCAGTCCGGCAAAGATTTTAATAACACGCCCGAAACCGCTGCCCCGGAACTGCTGGGTGCTGCCCACGCTTTCCTCCGCTCCCCGGACTCCCGGATCCGCTCCCATCATCTGGCATTTCTGGCTGTAGGTTTTAGCCGCCGGAACAACTATCCACAGAATAATGTACCCAAGGAATATCACGTGAAATATTGGCGTGAAGCGATAAAAACCTATCGGCAACACGTGGCACCCCCTGACAAAATAAAGGGTTATTATTATTGCCAGAATTATTCTGAGGATGCTCGGATCAAACTTGAAATAATGTCCAAGTCCGCTGCAAACTCCTCCAATCATCCTGTCCTGGGTGTCTCTGTAAAGACGACGGCGTACCGGGGCGGGATTCTGCTGTGCCGCAGCGCCGGAAGGGCCTTGGGATGAAGCCGCAGCGCCGGAAGCGTTTTCCTCTTCCTCATCGCCGAACTGGCTTGGATTTCCCATAACGGCAATCACATCTTCTATCCTGTCTGAAGTCACAACCTCTTCCTTGGAGTTCTTTTCCAGAAGGAGCTCCGCGATGCGGCTTTCTATATCGCTGATGATTTCCCTTCCGTCCGGCCGTTTCTCATAATGGCGGGTTATGGAATCCAGATAGGTCTTCATTTTCTGATATGCTACCGGACTTAGGGTGAACGGAACACCGCCAATGCTTACTCTCATTACTTCTTCCATTATTCTTCCTCCCCGTTTATGTCGATACCTGTCTTTATGAGTTCCACCGTCTTGATAACGTCTCCCCAGGCCTCGTCCATCAGCTCCAGCGCCTTGCGGCCCTTTTCCGTAAGGGAGTAGTATTTTCTGGGCGGTCCGGAAGGGCTTTCCTCCCACCTGTAGGAAAGAAGTCCCTGGTTCTTCTGGCGGGTGAGCAGCGGATAGAGGGTTCCCTCAACCACTATCATCTTTGCCGCCTTAAGCTCGGCGATAAGGGGAGACACGTATGAATCCCCTTTTCTGAGAATACTAAGGATGCAGTATTCCAGCACCCCTTTCCTCATCTGCGCCTTGATGTTCTCGGCGTTCAGATCGAGGTCGTTGTTGATATTGTTGTTGATTTCCATAACCTTACTGCTTTCTTGTGAATTTTTCGATATTTTCCGCCGTCAGCGGCCATCCTCTCATCTCGCACTTCTGCACAGGAGTCAGTGCAGGAGGGGCAACTATCCACAGTATAATGTAGATAAGCAGTCCGCCTCCGCCGATAAGGACCAGAACCACAAAAATTACCTTTAATATTGTAGGGTCGAAGTTCAGATAGTAGCCCAGACCGGAGCAGACTCCGCCAATGCTGCGACTGTCCACGTCTCTGTAGAACTTCCTTGGAGGGTTGTTCTGGTAAGGATTGGTGTAAGCCTGGTTTGTATAGGCCTGACCGTTCTGCTGGGCCTGGCCTCCTTTAGTGTAGGCGGTGCCGTCCGGCATTCCCAGGCGGGCGATGATCTCTTCTATCATATAAATGTTGACCACATTCTTGACGGACGAAGTTTTGGAAGAAAGAATCTCCGCGATTCGCTCCTCAATGTCGCTCATAGTCTCGTCAGACTGGATACCGGCAGAAGACCTTGTCCTGAAAGCCTCGAGGTAATCTTTCAGAAGAGTGTAGGCGTCTGTCTCAAGAGTAAAGCTTTTGTTGCCGATGGCAACGCTGACAACTTCTTTCATGGTATTGGAGTTTTAAGTGTTTTTGTTTCTTAAGTATTTTGTAATGCAAATATATGTGATTTTATTGGTACTTTGTATTGCATAGTAGTATATTTTTAAGAAATCCTGATATCATTAGCCCTTTCAAGCCCTCGATATCAGGAAGTTATCTATCGCGTAACAATTGTTACGTTTTTGTTACAGCTGCTGCTCTGCAGGGGTTTCCTCTGCTGCCGGAGCTGCTTCATTCTGTCCGCCTACCGGGAAGGAAGGAACCGTAGAAGCAGGCTTCTGCTGAAGGAGCTCCTTGGCGTTGGTTGTCTTTGTGCCTTTTGATGAGGAGATGGCTGCAGTGGCCGCAACGCTGAATACTATAATAACGGCTGCGAGAATCCAGGTGGACTTCTCCAGAATGTCTGCAGCCTGTCTAACGCCGAATGTTGTATTGCCGGCACCGAAGTTGGAAGCAAGTCCGCCACCCTTTGAATTCTGCAGCAGAACTGCGATGGTGATCAGTACGCTTGCTATCACGATTATTACTACAAAAAATCCGTACATATCAATCTGTATTTTTCTTCATTTCGTTTACAAGGGCTGCAAAGTAAGCACTTTTTTGCGGATATAGCAAAATAAGTTTGGAGAAAACCTCTATCGCCTTGTCGTAAAAACCCTGCTGGGCATAGATATGGCCGAGGGTTTCCGTACAGAAGGCAAGGTCGTCGAAGTTTACGCTTCCGTCGTCTTTAAGCAGGGAGGTTCTCTTCTCCCGCGGCTTTGGAGCCTCCTGCGTTTCCTTTGGCTCCGGTGCGGGGCGGTAGAACGGGCTGCCCTTCAGTTTGAGTTCCATATCATCCTCGGGGTCAATGCTCTTGAGGTCTTCCTTGGAGAAGAAGTCTCCGCCGGCCACAATCACTCTCGGACGGTGAATGGGCTCTTCCTGAGGCTGAGGCTTTTCTTCTGCCGCGCTTGGAATTTCCTCTGCGGTTTCCTCCTCCACCGGAGAATTGATTCTGTCGTAAAGCGTCTTTCTGGAAGACAGGAAAACGGCGCTTTGGGAAAGTGTCTGGAAAAATGCCTCCTTATCCTTGCGGTATAGCCGCTCCAGCATGATTTCCCTCAGATAAGAAAACCACGGGCTCTGCTTAAGGGCCGCCTCCAGCTCCATAAGATCCAGAGACTGAATGTCGGAATATTTAATTTCCCCTATCTCCATTCGGCAACCGTAGCGTTGAAAATATCTTCCACCAATGTCTCTATAATCTGCTGGCAAAGAGCGTCCTGTACGGAGTCGAGAGAGTTGGTGGAGTCATAGTCCTGGTATGCTGCAAAGCTTCTTCCGCCAGGGAAGGCCTCGTCCGGATACTTGTTGTTCTTGTAGAAAATCCTCACCGTAATAGTTAGGCGGTTGCGGGATGCAACCTCGTCTGCAGTCACGGCTGTAGGCGTAACCTCATAGCTTGTTATGTATCCGGAAACTTCCAGGTCAGGCTCGTCATAAACCATTTCCAGCTTGGTAAGGCGGCGGTACTTGTCCTGGAGAGCCTCCGTAAGCTGGCTGGCCAGCGTAGGGTTGATAATCATCGCCTTGTTCTCCAGGTTTGCCACCATAATAGTCTTGATGTCAGGCTGCAGGCTTGTTCCGGAGAACGAGTAGATTCCGCACCCTCCCAAAATGGCCATCGCAAAAATCGCCGTGAATATTTTAAGCAGGTTTCTCATTTCTTTTTCTTTTTCAGGTCTATTCCGTAATCCTTTATCTTGCGGTAAAGGGTTCTTTCGGAGATGCCGAGCTCCTCGGAAGCGGCCTTGCGGTTTTTAGGATATTTTTTCAGCACCTCGATTATCCGTTCCCGGTACATAGATTCTATGGAAAGGTCTTTCGGCTCCTCTTCCGGGGTCTGTTCAACCACAATTACCTTAGGCGCCGGATTGGATGGCACCGGATTGTCGGGGGCAACCTGTATGTTTTGTGAAGGCTGCGGGAGCCCTCCGGCGGATATCTTCTGCTTTATGGCGTCCACTTCCTGCTTTAGGGAGTAGATCATCTTGTAGATCATTTCCTTGTCGTTGATAAAACCGCCGTCCTGGCCCGAAATGCTGAGGATGGGATGAAGGTCTTCGTCATGCTGGGGAATGTAGGATTTCAGGGTTGCGGCATCTATCGTTCTGGATGTTTCCAGAACAGTAATCTGTTCAACGATATTCTTGAGCTGGCGTATGTTGCCCGGCCATCTGTATGACAGCAGTACCGCCTGGGCGTCTCTTGTCAGGGAAACCGGCGGCATATTGTAACGGTCTGCGCAATCTACCGCAAACTTCCTGAAAAGCAGAAAGATGTCCCCGCGCCTTTCCCTAAGCGGAGGAAGGGTTATCGGTATCTGGTTAAGCCTGTAGTAAAGGTCCTCCCTGAATTTCTTCTGGCGAATGGCCTCCATAAGGTCCACGTTTGTGGCCGCTATCACCCTAACGTCCGTTTTCTGAACTGTGGAAGAGCCCACCTTGTAAAACTCTCCGCTTTCCAGTACCCTGAGAAGCCTCTTCTGGGACTCCGCGCTCAGTTCTCCTACCTCGTCAAGGAATATCGTTCCGCCGTCGGCGACCTCAAAATATCCCTTCCGGTTCTCGTTGGCACCGGTAAAGGAGCCCTTTATATGGCCGAAAAGCTCGCTCTCCATCGTTCCCTCCGGAATAGCTCCGCAGTTTACGGCTATGTATTTATGGTGTTTTCTGGGGCTGTTGCTGTGGATTATCTGAGGTATGGATTCCTTTCCCACGCCGCTTTCTCCCATCACCAGCACGGACATATCCGTAGAGGCAACCTGCTCCGCCACCGCAAGGGCGCGCAGAAACTGAGGGTCATCTCCTATCAGGTCAAAGCGGTTTTTTAAACTCTGCAACTCCATTTCCTGTATATTTTTCTTGCTCAAAAGGCAAAGTTAAGAAAATACTGACATTTTTTCAGTATTTTTGTATGATGGCAGAAAGGACTTCTGCCCGATTTTTGTATCATTTTCATCGCGATGGAAAAAATACTAGCAATTATTCCTTCCAGATACGCCTCCACGAGGTTCCCGGGAAAGCCGCTGGCCCTCGTTCACGGAGTTCCTATGGTAGTCCGCACATTCCGCCAGGCCGCAAAAGTCTTCAGCGACGTGTGCGTAGCCACGGACGACGAGAGGATTCTCCGGACCGTTACAGAAAACGGCGGACGGGCCGTCATGACCTCCTCTTCTCACCGCAGCGGAACGGACCGTTGCCTGGAAGCTCTGCATACATATACCGCGCAGAGCGGAAAATCTTTCGATGGCGTGGTTAATGTCCAGGGGGATGAGCCCTTCATTTCCACCCTACAGATGGAAACCCTTGCGCACACGCTCATGAAAAACGGTGTGGATATAGCCACCATAGTCAAGCGTGCCGGGAGCGTCTCCGCCCTGGAAGACGCCAACCGCCCGAAGGTTGTTGTGGACAAGGATATGAACGCCCTCTACTTTTCCCGCAGCCTGATTCCTTTCCACAGGGGAGAGGCTCTGACGGACGAAATGCTGGGCAGCCTTCCCTACTATCTTCACGTGGGACTTTACGGCTACCGCGCTTACGCCCTGGAAAAGATATGCGCCATGGAGGAAAGTTTCCTGGAAAAATGCGAAAAACTGGAGCAGTTGCGATGGCTGGAAAACGGCCTAAGGATCAAGGTCGCCGAGTGCAACACCCCGTCATTCGGCATTGACACGCCGGAAGACCTTGAAAGAATCAACAAAATGGATTTAGAAGAAATATAATAACAGACAAAATATGAAGAGATTTTTCAAAACCACTCTCATTGCGGCAACGGCCCTCCTTGCGGCGTTCTGCGCAAGCCCTCAGCAGATGGCAAAACTTGCGTCTATGGTAAAGACAGACTGCACCCCAAAAATCCTGGAGTGCAAAGCCGGGCAGATAAAGGCCACCTATACAATAAGTTTTCCGGCCAATTATTTCGTGCCTAACGCATATCTGAAGATTACGCCTCAGCTGGTTTACAACGGAATAACCGAGAACGCTCCTGACTTCTGGATGCAGGGAGAAAAAATCAGGGACAATTACACTGTTGTTCCCTACAAGAGCGCCAGCACCGTAAAGCGCGATGTGGTTTTCCAGTACAAGCCGGGAATGGAGAAGGCTGTTCTTCAGCTTGCCGTAACCATTTACAACTCAAGCAAGTCCAAGAGTTGGGAATACCCGATTCCGTTCAAGATCGCCGAGGGAACAATCTGCACATCCAATCTCGCCCAGACCAGCGGTATTCCTTTCTTTGAAAAGGACAACTACGAAATGGAAAGCACAGAGACCGTGGAAACCCAGATTCTCTACGATGTCAACAAGGCTGACGTAAAGGCCGCACGCCTGAATTCCGATGAGGTTAAGGCTTTTGAAAAATTCCTCAAGGATGCCAAGAAAGACTCCAAGAAAACCGTAAAGAAGGGAAAAATCATAGGATATGCTTCCCCTGAAGGCCCGGAAGACAACAACAACAAGCTTTCCGTCCAGAGGGCCAAGAGCGCAAAGGCCGCTTACGACAAGACCATCTCCAAGAGGGCGGACGTTGATATGGATGTTACCGTTGAGGAGAAGGGAGAAGACTGGGAAGGCTTCAAGAAACTTGTGGAAGAGTCCAATATCGAGGATAAGGACCTCATCATCAGAGTTCTCTCAATGTACTCCGATCCTGTTGTAAGGGAAAGGGAAATCAGGAACATGTCCCAGGTATTCCAGACTCTCAACAACAAGGTGCTGCCTCAGCTAAGGCGCAGCCGCATTGTCGCCGAGATAGACAAGAAGAACTTCACGGACGACGAACTCAAGCAGATGATCGAGACTTCTGACGACCGCCTCACCGAAGAAGGCCTGCTTTACAGTGCCAACCTGTTTGAGGATGCCGCAAAGAAAGCCGATATTTATAACCTGGCGGTTAAGAGATTCAACAGCCAGAGAGCTCTCAATAACCTCGCAGCCCTTGCCCTTCAGCAGAACAAGCCAAACGATGCCCAGAACTGGCTGGAAAAGATAACCGACAAGACCGCTGGCTATTACAACAACCTCGGAGTTGTAGAACTCCAGAAGGGCAATGCAGACAAGGCAGCCGAATACTTCTACATGGCCCAGGGAGAAAATGGAGAAATAATCGCTTCCGCAAAGGAGAATCTGGGCTCTCTTCTCATCCAGGACGGAGACTATGACGGAGCCCTCGAGGTTCTCGATGGAACCGACGGCTTCACTCACGCCCTTGCACTTCTCCTTAAGGGAAGAAACGATGATGCCCTTAAGCATCTCAAGAAGGAAAACGATCCGGACGAGTCCTACCTCAGGGCAATCATCGCCGCCAGAAAGGGAGATGTTACAACCTGCGAGAACGAGCTCGTAAAGGCCTTCGAGAAGAAGTTCTACGAAGAGCGCATAGACAACGACATGGAGTTCGCAGCCCTGCAGTAACCCCAAGAAAATGAACGATCCGCACAGGATAAAGCTCGTCCTTTTCTCCAACACATATCCGTTTGGAGAGGGCGAGACTTTTCTTGCGGACGAGGTTCCCTATCTTGCAGAACAGTTCCACAGGATAACCGTCTTTCCCCTCTACCGTCCGGACGGGGAAATGAGGCCTCATCCTTTAAGCGTGGACATTGCAACTCCGCTTCTTCCGTTTGACCACAAGAACAAGAAAGGACTGATAAGAAAAGGCCTGTTCAACACGGCTCCGTTCTTCTTTGCCACAAAGGAATTTTTCCGTGCCGTCTTCGGCAAGAGACACAAGAAGGCAGGCCTCGGGAAACGCCTTCACATCTTCTTCAATTACTTCCTGATGCTCAGGACAATACTGGGAAACAAAAAGCTGATGGAAGAAGTTGTAAGGGAGTGCTGTTTTGCAGACAAGATCTATTTCTACTGGGGAGACAAGAGCGCAATGCTTATTCCTTTCCTGAAGAAACTCGTAAAGCCGAATGTGGAAATTATGCCGATGTTCTGCGCCAGGTTCCACGGCTCGGACCTTTACGAGGAGGCAAAGGGATATCTTCCTTTCCGCGATATGATAATGGAACATACGGATTATGCTATCCCCGTTTCATACGACGGAATGAACTACATCAAGAAAAACTACAATCCTTGCCCTAAAATCATAGAGGTCTGGCATCTTGGCTCCACGCATCACGATGAAAACTTCCATAATTTCATCGCCGAAGAAGACAGCAAAACCTTCAGAATCGTTGGCTGCGCCAACACCATTCCGCTCAAGAGAATAGACCTGGTTATCAAAGCCATACAGCTGATTAAAGAAGACAAATCCGCAATGGATAAAATCAGGCAACGGGGCTTTGACAGGATAACCTACACCCATTTTGGCGGCGGCAATATGCTAACCCGGCTTAAGGAAGAGGCAAAAGATCCAGACATAGAATTCAAGGGCTCAAAACCTCACGATGAAATCCTGGAATTCTACAAGAATGAAGGGGCGGACCTGTTCATTCTTGCTAGCAGAAGCGAAGGCATTCCGGTTTCAATTATGGAAGCCATGAGCTACGGTATTCCTGTTATCGCAACCAACGTGGGCGGCGTTAAGGAACTCTTCCGCAACTGCCCGGTAGGTTATATCGTTGATGCGGACATAACCGCAGAAGACCTTAAGAACCAGATTGTTAAATACATCCTCCTTCCGGGGGGAATCCACACCCAGATGAAGCAGAACTGCTACATCAACTGGAAGGAAGAATGGGATGCACAGACCAACTACACCCGCTTTGCAGAAGAACTAATTGGAGTGTAAAGAAATTACAGTTTCGGTTCGTCGAAGTCGAAGGAGATGGTTTGGGTTGAGTCTCCGCGACGGATTGTAAGGGTTGCGGATGTCATTTCATCGAAGAGGGTCTTCTGCTCGTCAAGACTTATTGTCTTTACATCTCTTCCGTTGATTGTCAGAATCTGGTCCTTGTTTTTAAGACCGGCCCTTTCCGCATTAGAATCTTTGATGATGCAGTTGACTACCCAGCATCCGAGAGTCTTGCTGCGGTCTGTAAAGGCAAAGCCTTCGACCGGGCATTTAAACGGCTTTCCGTAGTCTTGGTTAGGCCTGAGATACAGGGATTTGCCCGGCAGGTCCATTATTATGTCAAACCGTTCCCAGAAATCGTTTCCTACAATACCGATATATTCACTAGCGGCAAGCGCTCCGCCGGTATTCAGGCTGTAATCCATAAGGATATCGCTGAGGCTGAAAGGGCCGACGCTTGCCTTTTCTGCCCGGAAATAGCATCCAGCCGCCTCTCCACCAACACCTCCGTGCCCCATTTCATAAAACAAAACAGGGGAGATGTCTTTAAGGGAATGCTGTTTTGCAACCGCGGCTGTGAAGGTAACGGTTTCCCCGCTTCCAAGATCTACGAGAGCTTCCCCGGTTATGACCTTATCCTTGCTCACGGTAACGGTTACAGGAACATAGATCCTGTTGTTTGCATATCTGATAGCGATCTTGGTAAATCCCTCTATGTCAGTTTTATCCAGCTTATCAAGAAAGGTCATCTTCTCGTTCCTGTAATCTATGGAAATAATCTTTCCGCCAAAATCCGAAATGCCCAGCAGCCCGTCTGCATAATCGCCGATAATTGGCTTAAGCTGAAAGATTGGAGAGACTTTGCTTGTATATTCTTTTCCACCGGCGGTATATGTAAGCTCTCCGATGATGATGCGGACAAATTCCTTTTTATTCCCGGTGCCGCCCATCTGTGCCTTGCCCATGTTTTTGTATTTGTAAGTGCATCCGGCAAAGAAGGTGCTGTCCAGACAGGTGTAAGGAGAGCCGGTGTCAAACGCAAGATTTGCGGGCTGTCCGTTTATCTCTGACTGCACGTAAATATGGCCGTAGTATTTGATGTCGGACGTGTTTCCCTGCCCAAAGATTTGCAGGCAGAACAAAGTGGCGAGGCCCAAAAGCAAAAATCTTTTCATAATCAAAATATGTCGAATTTGCGTAGAGTAGTCTGATTTATTTCAATCCAGCCGCTTTCAAGGCCTTTTTCTTAAGGGCTGCTCTCGGGTTTTCGGTATTTATGGACGGAACGTCTTTTTGCGTTGGCTTGTCCGTGAAGGAAGTAACCTCAAGCGGAGACATGTCTATCTTCATTCCATTGGATGCGGAACCCTTTGCAATGTTCTTGTAGGCAAACCCGTATTCCTTGTCCAGGTATAGCGTTTGATTAATATGAAGGCTTATTCCGGAAACCAGGGAATCAATCTCCTTTGTCACAATCAGGCAAGGTCTTCCGCAATAAGTGATTTCCTTTGCCCCCGCCGTGTTTACCTTTGTGTTGTTGCCTGCTATGGCAAACTCCTTTCCGGAAACAAGTCTTTGGGCAAGGGTTCCGCCAAGAGAGATTTCGGCAGGAGGAGAAGTCCAGGTCAGTTTTCCTCCCTTGTAAATCTTTTCCGTTGTTCCTCCGTCAGCATATTCAAAAACCTTGACATCCTGCGTTATTCCCTGTTTCTGTGTTCTGATCCAAGCCTTGTTTCCGACTCGTGTAATCAGGAAGGTTTTGTCTCCCTCCGGAACCCTTTTGCTATAATTCACATACATCTTGTATTCCACGGTAACAGAGAAGTCTTTCCCATACCAGGCGTCCGGTTCCTTCGGCTTCGGATTTTCTTCTTCCTCAACCGTTTGCACAGCAACCTTTTCTTTCTTTGACGTATCTATCCACCCGTTTTCCACCGCCTTCTTGCCCAGCTTGTCCAGCGCAACCGCTATTTTTCCCAATACTGCAAGCCCGTCGTCTCCACAGTCAATCTCAATTGCATCATCGTCAATTTCCACCTGAGCCTCCGAATATTCATCGTCATGGGCATCCTTTTCTCCCTTGTTGATAAACTTGCAGGACTCTGCGCAAAACAGGCAGAGCACAGAAAACAGTATCAGGGTAATAAAATGTCTTTTCATAATTTTGAATCGTCGAAGTTAAGACTATCTTCCTCCTGTAATGAGGCTGGTAAAACGTGGAAATATCTTTCTAAGGAGATAGTACAGCAATATGCTTATCGCGATAATGATAACCGGCACCACAAAAAAGGCAATAATGGCATTCCTCTCGCAAGACAAGAATCCCGCCTTCTCCAATATTCTCATAAACAAGACGATAGGAATTGCATGAAATGCATAGATAAAGAATGTAGAGTCATAGAATACTTCCGGAAGCCTGCTTAACAACCGCCTCAACCTCAAACCTGCCGATATCATAAAGAACATTCCTGCAATAACGCTCAGGCGATGGATAAAGATATCATACGAAATACCCTCTTTTACGGCCACGCTGGCTGTAAACAAAACAATGGAAAGGGCCATAAGCACATAAAAATACCTGTCGCAGAACCCGAAGAAATCCACCTTGTGAATCGAGAAAAACGCTCCTAAAGAGAAGAAGAACAGGCATACGACACCCAAACCGGATATCGGAATGATTATGCGCAAAAGATACAGGGCGCAGAGTGCCAAAACCGGCAGTATGTGAAGATACTTTATCAACAGCCAGATTACGGGAGTAAGCAGTATGGCTATGAACAGATCTCTAAGGAACCAGAACTGATATTCTACAGGGGCAACCCACAAGGCGTTCCAGAAATCCCGAATGCCAAAATCCGAAATGTTCTGAAATGTTCCGGAAAAAAGACCCGGAAACAGTTTCTGAAAAACAAACAGCAATGCGATTATTGCCAGCGACCAGATTATATATGGCAGAAGCAGTGTTTTCGCCCGTTTCTTGAGTTTTGATTTATATACGCCGAAACCAAACCTTTCCACGCCAAAGAAAAACAGATATCCGCTAAAAAAGAAAAACAAGGGAACGGCAACGCTGAACAAATTGACCACAACTATGTCGTGAACCATATAGAACGCTTTAAAAGAGCTGTCAGCACTCGGCATGCTATGAATATAAACAACCATTATAATCAGAACAAACCTCAAATACTTGATAGTGTCTGATGCAAATGCCGGAAGGTTCTTCTTCATTGCAAAATTTAATAACTTTTTAGAGTTTCAGGACGGCCATGAAGGCGCTCTGAGGCACCTGGACCTGGCCTACCTGGCGCATGCGTTTCTTTCCTTTCTTCTGTTTTTCAAGGAGTTTGCGTTTTCTTGAGATATCACCTCCGTAGCATTTGGCGGTAACGTCTTTTCTTACCTGGCGGACGGTTTCTCTGGCAATGATCTTTGCGCCTATTGCAGCCTGGATAGCAATATCAAACTGCTGGCGCGGGATAAGGTCCTTGAGCTTTTCGCACATCCTTCTTCCGAAGTCGTATGCGTGATCTCTGTGGATCAGCGATGAAAGGGCATCCACCTGTTCTCCGTTGAGAAGGATATCCAGTTTCACAAGCTGTGCCGGGCGGTAATCTGTGATATGGTAATCAAATGAGGCATAGCCCTTTGATATGCTTTTCAGCTTGTCGTAGAAATCGAATACTATCTCGCTGAGGGGAAGGTCGAAGTTTAACTCTACACGGTCTGTTGTGATATAGTGCTGGCTTACAAGCGTTCCCCTCTTGTCCAGGCAAAGTTTCATGATCGGACCGAAGAAGTCTGCCTTTGAGATGACCTGAGCTCTGATATAAGGCTCCTCGATATGGTCTATCATCGTAACCTCCGGAAGGCCGGAAGGGTTATGGACATCCAGGCACTGGCCGTCTGTAGTATAGACCTTGAAGGAAACGTTCGGAACCGTGGTGATGCAGTCCATGTCGAACTCCCTGTAGAGCCTTTCCTGGACAATTTCAAGATGCAGAAGGCCGAGGAAGCCGCAGCGGAATCCGAAGCCAAGGGCCATGGAACTTTCGGGCTCGAACACCAGGGATGCATCGTTGAGCTGAAGCTTCTCAAGGGAAACTTTCAGCTGATCGTATTCGTCTGTCTCTACAGGATATACACCGGCAAAGACCATAGGCTTGACTTCCTCGAATCCGGCTATTGCCTCCTTGCACGGATTCTGGACGGACGTGATTGTGTCGCCCACTTTCACCTCAACTGCAGATTTGATTCCGCTTATGATGTAGCCCACATTGCCGCAGCCGATCTCCGGTTTGGGATTCAGTTTCAGACCCATTGTTCCGACTTCATCCGCAGTGTATTCCATTCCGGTGTTGAAGAACTTGACCTTCTCTCCCTTGTGGATGCTTCCGGCCTCAACCTTGAAGTATGCGATGATGCCGCGGAACGGATTGAAGACGGAATCGAAGATCAGGGCCTGGAGCGGAGCGTCAGGATCTCCCACCGGAGCCGGAATCCTGTCCACAATGGCATCCAGAATGGCAGGAACGCCCTCTCCTGTCTTAGCGCTGCACATAAGAACCTCACTCTGGTCGCAACCCAGGAGGTCGCAGACCTGGTCTCTCACAAGCTCAGGCTCAGCAGCCTCCATATCTATCTTGTTGAGCACAGGGATAATCGTAAGGTCGTGATCCAAGGCAAGATAAAGGTTGGAGATGGTTTGGGCCTGGATACCCTGGGTGGCATCCACAACCAGAAGAGCACCTTCACTTGAAGCAATGGAACGGGAAACCTCGTATGAGAAATCCACGTGGCCCGGGGTGTCCAGAAGGTTGAGGGTATATTCCTGACCGTCTTTGGTATATTTCATCTGAACGGCGTGGCTCTTGATTGTGATGCCCTTCTCTTTCTCCAAATCCATCGAATCCAGCACCTGAGCCTCCATCTCGCGGCTTGTAACGGTGTTGGTAACCTCAAGCATCCTGTCCGCAAGCGTGGATTTGCCGTGATCTATATGTGCAATTATGCAAAAGTTCCTGATATTTTTCATCGCGATGCAAAAATAACTAAATTTGAAATCAGTATAAAACCGATTAACTCTTGATTATGTCTGAGATTCAAAGACTGAAAGATATTGCCTGTCAGATCCGAAGGGATATCCTCCGGATGGTGACTCTGGCAAAGAGCGGGCATCCGGGAGGAAGCCTCAGCTCTACAGATGTTGTGACGGTGCTGTATTTCAATAAGATGCAGCACGATCCAAAGAACTGGAACCGCAGCGGAAAGGACGCCGATATGTTCTTCCTTTCCTGCGGACACGAGTCTCCGCTGCTTTACAGCGCGCTTGCAAGAAGCGGATATTTTCCCGTTGAGGAACTTGCCACTTTCCGCAAGATAGGAAGCCGCCTTCAGGGCCATCCTGCAACGGACACCAATCTGCCGGGAGTTTTTGAAGCCAGCGGATCCCTCGGACAGGGCCTCAGCGTAGCAGTCGGTGCCGCACTCGGCAAGAAGATTTCCGGAGATCCGCACAAGGTTTACTGCCTTGTCGGAGACGGAGAAAGCCAGGAAGGCCAGATCTGGGAAGCCGCACAGTTTGCATCCCACCACAAAATAGACAACATCATCGCTTTCACAGACTGGAACGGCCAGCAGATAGACGGAACCACAGAGGAAGTTATCGGACCTGACCATCTGGACCAGAGATGGAAGGCCTTCGGATGGAACGTGGTAATCGCAGAAGACGGCAACAGCATGGAAGACATCCTCGCGGCAATCAAGCTCGCCGAAGAACTTCAGACCATTGAACCGAAACCGGTTATGATTATGCTCAAGACCGTTATGGGCAAGGGCGTGGACTTTATGGAAGGCACCTGCAAGTGGCACGGCAAAGCCCCGAAGCCGGAGGAATGCGAAGCCGCACTCAAGCAGATTCCTGAAACCCTCGGAGATTTTTAACCCCTAAAGACTGAAGAAATGACCAAGTACACAAATACAGGAAACAAGGATACGCGCTCAGGATTCGGCGAAGGATTGCTTGCAATCGGGCGTGAATGCAAGGATGTGGTTGCCCTTGCGGCAGACCTCAAAGGTTCTGTCAAGATGGACGGCTTTGCAAAGGAATTCCCTGACAGGTTTTTCCAGTGCGGTATCGCCGAGGCAAATATGATAAATGTGGCTGCTGGACTTTCCCTGGGCGGCAAGATTCCGTTCGTGGGCACGTTTGCGGCCTTTGCCGCCGGCAGGGTTTACGACCAGGTCAGAATGGCTGTCTGCTATTCAGAAACAAACGTTAAGATCGCAGCTTCACACGCGGGAATCACTCTGGGAGAAGACGGCGCCACCCACCAGATTCTGGAAGACATAGGCCTTATGAGAATGCTGCCGGGAATGAGCGTTGTGGTTCCTTGCGACTTCAACCAGACAAAGAACGCCACCATAGCCGCAGCAAAATGGAACGGCCCGGTATATCTCAGGTTCGGAAGGCCATCGGTCCCTAACTTCACTCCGGAAAACGAAGCTTTTGAAATAGGCAAGGCCTATAAGCTCAACGATGGTAAAGACGTAACCATCCTTGCCTGCGGACATCTTGTATGGGAAGCCCTGCTGGCGGCCGAAGAACTTGAAAAAGAGGGCGTGAGCGCTGATGTTATCAACGTTGCCTCGATCAAGCCGCTTGACTACGGCACCATTCTGGAGTCTATAAAAAAGACGGGATGCGTAGTGACAGCCGAAGAGCACTTCATCTTCGGAGGAATGGGAGAGATGATAGCCGGACTTCTGGCATCTCACCTTCCTGCTCCGCTGGAGTTTGTGGCAATTGCAGACAAGTTCGGGCAGAGCGGAACCCCTTCCGAACTGATGAAGGCTTACGGGCTTGATGCGGAGCATATCGTTGCCGCAGCAAGAAGAACTGTTTCAAGGAAATAACGAAAGCGTTCCCCGTAGTACCACATGACCGACAGGGAGATTCAGGAAATATACAATGTAGAAGGCGGGCATACCCAGGCCTTTAACCTCATTGTCAGAGAGTATTCCAAGAGACTCTACTGGCATTTGAGGGAGCTGGTGTTTAGCCACGAGGATGCGGACGACCTTCTCCAGAACACTTTCCTGAAGGCCTGGAAATCCCTTCCGTCTTTCCGCTGGGAAAGCGGACTATACACCTGGCTTTACAGGATAGCCACCAACGAGGCTTTCACATTCCTGAAAAAGGAAAGGATATACAACAAATTCTCCCTGACCCCGTTTGAAACCAAGCTGGCCAATAAGGTTACGGATGACCCTTATTTCAGGGGAGATGCAATCCAGATGCTGCTGCAGTACGAAGTGGCAAAACTTCCGGACAAGCAGAGGGCAATATTCTCCATGAGGTATTTCCAGGATATGGAATATAAGGATATCGCCACCATTCTGGATAGCAATCCGGATGCGGTAAAGGCCTCTTACTCACTAGCGTATAAAAAGATTACGAAGAATATACGGCAGGGATAAAAACCAACAATTTTACTTTTTGATATCCGCGATATCTAAATAGCAGACAATTTGAGAGAAAATGGAAAAGAACAGATTGGACATACTTGAAGAAGAGAGGATGAAGCAGGTTCCTTTCACCACTCCCGAAAATTATTTCGAGAGTCTGGAAGACAGAATCGCCGAGAAGGTATTTCCTTCTGAAAAGAAAGAATGGTGGACCTCTCTTGGCAAGGTTATTAGACCGGCACTTGCGCTGGCGGCATCTTTCCTTATTGTAGCCGGGCTCGGATGGGGCGTTATGCGCCTAACCCAAACCGCCCGTACAGACCTGGCTCAGAACACGGACAATACAGAGGAAGGTCAGATGCTTGACAGTCTTGTTAAAGACTTCGGAGCAATTGAAGTAAACCGCCTCTATGCTGATTATGAAGACGTTTCAGATGATATTCGGGATGATGAATATTCAGATGAAACAGATGCAATAGAAGAATATATTACATTGATGGCTCCATCTTTCCCGGGACTCCTGGCGGAAGAGTTATCCAAATAAAAGATAATCGCGATGAAAAAGATTTTTATTCTAATTCTGGCTCTTTCTTTCTGCGGCATAGCGTCCGCACAGAAAGAAAACGAAGGTGCAAAAAACAACCGCAAGCCAAATATGGAAAAGGCGATGGAGGAAATCCAGAGCCGCAAGATAGCTTTCTTTACAAAAGCGCTTGACCTAAGCAGCGAAGAGGCAAAGGTCTTCTGGCCCGTCTATGACAAGTGCGAAAAGGAAATGAACACCGCCCGCAAGGAAATGGGCAAAAGCGCAAAGGCTCTCCAGGAAGCCTGCAAAGAAGGAAGAAGTGATGAGGAAATCCGCTCTCTGGCAGACACTTACTATGAGAATGTAGAGAGGGTTTCCTCTATGCAGAAACTTCACTATTACGAGTACCAGAAAGTGCTGCCTATCAAAAAGGCCGCTATGGTAAGGATGGTGGAGGAGAGGTTTATGAACAGCCTTATCCGCGAGTGGAGAAAACCGGTTCAAAAACCGAGGCCGGACAAGCCGCAGCAGCCGCAGCGCTAAAACTTAAGGTAAAAATCTCCTGTCAAAGCCTTATAGGCTGATGTAAACTCGAGATTTGGCTCCATTATGCAGAGGTCTTCAGAAGAGGCCTCTGCTTTTTTAATGTCAAGGGGAGAGAACTCGAGCATTATCCTTTTGGGAAGTTCGTCTCCTTCCTTAGCAAACACCCGGCAGATTCTTGATTTTGAAAAACCGTTTTCCTCGGCGATGGAGATAAAAAGCTTTGATTCTTCATACGGAAGGATAACGGAAAACCTTCCCTCCGGAGCCAGGATTTCCTTTGCTCCCGCTATAATGTCTTCATACGGAAGGTTATCCGTATGGCGCGAAAGCCTTTTGGAAATTGACGGATTCTTGAGAGAATCCACAAAGTACGGAGGATTGGAAACTATGAGGTCATACTTATCCTGGCTACAAGGAACAAATTGCTGGAAATCAGTCATGAATATTTTAAGATTCCGCTTCCACGGAGAAGCCTTGAAATTCTTCGCGGCCTGGATGCAGGAAGGGCAATCTGATTCAACGGCACCAACTTCAAAGTCAGAAAATTGTGAAGACATCCGCTGTGCAGCCATAAGGGCTATGACTCCGGTTCCTGTACCAATGTCCAGAATCTTTGCGCTGGATCTTTCGGGCATGCGGCACCAGGCGCCCAAAAGGACGCCGTCCGTATTTACCCTCATCGATACGTTTTCCTGGAATACGGTAAATTGCTTGAACTCAAAATAAGCGTTGCCAGCCATCAGACAAAAACTCCGTCTTTAAGAGTGAGGCAGCGGTCGCATCTTTTGGCCAGGGCCTCGTCGTGGGTTACGATTACAATGGTCTGGCCGTGAGTGTCTCTCATCCTGAAGAAAAGGTCGTGGAGTTCCTGCTTTGTGGCGCTGTCCAGATTTCCGCTTGGCTCGTCGGCGAACAGGATTTTAGGAGAATTGATCATAGCTCTTGCGATAGCAACCCTCTGCTGCTCTCCGCCGCTAAGCTGGGACGGCCGGCTTTGCTCCTTTCCCTTAAGGCCAAGTTCTGCAAGCATTTCTTCTGCACAGGAGCGTATCTGCCTGTCTGTCAGTTTTTCTGCAGAAGAGCCTTCGTATCTTCCGATAAGAGCCGGAAGCATCACGTTCTCCAAAGCCGTGAACTCCGGAAGCAGATGGTGGAACTGGAACACAAAACCGATTTTCTGGTTGCGGAAAGCGGAAAGAGCCTTCTGACTCAGGCTGAAAACATCCGTGGAATCTATCAGAACTGTTCCGCTGTCGGGGACGAGGATTGTTCCCAGAATCTGAAGAAGAGTGGTCTTTCCCGCGCCGCTTGCGCCAACGATGGAGAGAATCTCTCCCTGTTTGGCGTTAAAACTAAGGCCTTTGAGAACCTGTTGATTCCCAAAGGCCTTGGTGATGTTCTTGCACTCGATAATCATTATTCTTCCTTTTCGCTCTCTTCGTAAGCCTTAAGCAGCTTCTCCTGAACGTCTGCAGGAACCTGCTGGTACTCTGCGAACTTCTGGGTGAAGGTAGCGCGGCCTGAAGTAAGGGAGCTGAGTGTGGTTGAATATCTGTAGAGTTCTGCAAGAGGGATTCTAGCCTTGATAACCTCGAATCCATTCTCGCTCTGCATTCCCTCGATGAGGGCGCGGCGGTTCTGGAGGTCACTCATGACATCTCCCATAGCATCTGACGGAACCATAACCTCGATGTTGTAGATAGGTTCCATAATCTTTGGACCTGCCTTCTTGAAGGCCTCCTTGAAGGCGTTTCTTGCGGCAAGCTTGAAGGAGAGCTCGTTGGAGTCAACCGGGTGCATCTTACCGTCATAAACGTAAACGCGGATGTCGCGTGCGTATGATCCGGTAAGAGGACCTTCTGTCATTTTCTCCATGATACCCTTGAGGATAGCCGGCATGAAGCGGGCATCGATAGCACCACCCACAACGCAGTTGTAGTACTCGAGCTTTCCGCCCCACTCCAGAGGATATTCCTCCTTGCCCTTTACGTTGAGAACCATCTCCTGGTTATCTACCTTGAACTTGTTGTTCTCAGGCTTGCCCTCATAATAAGGCTCGATAAGCAGGTGAACCTCACCGAACTGGCCGGCTCCACCGGACTGCTTCTTGTGACGGTAGTCTGCTCTTGCAACCTTGGTAATGGTCTCGCGATAAGGGATCTTTGGAGCCATAAGCTCGATCTCCAGCTTGTCCACGTTGTTGATCTTCCACTTGAGGATGTTGATGTGGTGCTCGCCCTGTCCGGAAAGGATGGTCTGCTTGAGTTCCTTGGAGTACTCTACAACGATTGTAGGGTCCTCTGCAGAAGCACGGTTAAGAAGCTCGCCGAGTTTCTCCTCATCCTTCTCCTCCTTTGCCTTGATGGCTGTACGGAACTTAGGATCCGGGAAGCGGGTTGGAGCAAATACATACTCGCAACCATTGCAGAGAGTCTGGCCGGCCTTTACGCTCTTGAGCTTAACGGTGCAGCCGATATCTCCTGCCTTCATTTCGGAAACCTTCTCCCTCTTCTTTCCTGCGGCAGCGTAGATGATGGAAACTCTTTCCTTGTCTCCTGTCTCAGGATTAACGAGGTCCATTCCCTCCTTAAGGGTGCCGCTCATTACCTTGAAGTAAGCAACATCTCCAAGGTGCTGCTCCAGAGCGGTCTTGTAGAAATAGAGAGCGGTTGGAGCGGAAGCGTCAACCTTAACGGATCCTCCTTCCTTGAGCTCGTTCTCGTGCTCGCCAGGATTAGGAAGAGTGTTGATTACAAACTCCATAACTCTCTTTACGCCGATGTCTTTCTTTGCGGAGAGGCAGAATACAGGGAAGATCTCGTCTGCAAGCATTCCGGCACGGAGACCTGAACGGATTTCGTCCTCGGTAAGGGAACCCTTGTCGAAGAAAATCTCCATCAGCTGCTCGTCGTTCTCGGCAGCCTTCTCTATCAGTTCCTGCTGGAGAGTCTGAGCCTCGTCCAGAAGGTCTGCAGGGATGTCAAGTTCCTCGCGTGTGCCGTTCTCGTCCTTGAAGCGGTACATCTTCATCTTCAAAACGTCTACAAATGCATTGAAATCTGCTCCAACAGATACAGGGAACTGTACCTGAAGGATCTTTCCGCCGTAAACGTTCTTCAGGCTTTCGATAGCCTGATGCCAGTCTGCCTTGTCGCTATCCAGCTGGTTTACAGCAACAACGATTGGCTTGCCGGCTTTCTGTGCCTGACGGATGAAAAGCTCGGTTCCAACCTCGACGCCCTGGGTTGCGTTAACCAGAACGATGCCGCTGTCACAAACTGTAAAGGCAGAATAAACTCCACCGACAAAGTCATCGGAACCCGGAGTGTCTATGATGTTGAACTTGGTGTCGAGATACTCCGTGTAAAGGAGAGTGGAGTAAATCGATCTCTGATAAATCTGCTCTATCTCGGTGTTGTCACTCATTGTGTTTTTGGCCTCGATAGAGCCACGGCGGTCGATGACCTTGCCCTCGAACATCATACTTTCCGCAAAGGTGGTCTTTCCTGATTTCGGACTACCCAGCAGAACGACATTCCTTACGTTTTTGGTTTCGTATGTCTTCATTGTTATTGATTTTTGATTGCTTATTTCAAATTCAAGACGCCAAATTTAAGAAAAAAAACGCCCCCTTCCTAAAAGGAAGCCCCCAAATCCTCGGCGGCCAGTATGGCAGCCTTTTCCAATAGTGGTGTTTCAAACCCCACCCTCTTCTTTATATCGGGCTCTATTTCAGAGAGTTGTTTTATAACGACGGCATCCGTTCCGCTTGCCGCTTTCAACTCATTCGGAGTAAGTGAACTCACTCCACATAAAAGCATTAACGCTTTTTTCTTTCCCCGCGGAGCGGAATACAGGGCTTTGCAAACCCCTCCAACAACTTTTCCCATAAGGCTCTGCGAATCCGCACTGCCCTCTCCTGTTATGACAATATCCGCCTCCGCGATTTTTGAAGAAAGACCCTGAAGCTTTTCTCCGAAGAAGTCAAATCCGGATACGGAATCCGCTCCAAGAAAATGGCGGAAGGCAAAGCCAAGTCCACCTGCAGCACCGGCTCCTGGACAAAGCGCATCTTCCCCAGCCGAAGCCCTGGAAAGGAAACTGTTCCCCATTCGCCCAAGCAATCCCTCCATATCCTTTTCCATACTGTCCATAGATTCGCGGTCGGCTCCCTTCTGGCCGGAATAGACGTATGTTGCACCGAGCGGTCCGAGTAGAGGATTGTCCACATCGTTGATTATTATGAATCTTGTACGGGAAAGTTTTTCTTTAAGACCCTCGTCATCCATTTCTTCAACGGATGCAATTTGAGAAAGCGTGCCGCCCGTTGCCTTGACTCCGGATGGAAGTCCGGGGCGGAATCCCATTCCCTGAAGCATTCCCGTTCCGCAATCGTTAGTGGCGCTTCCGCCAAGTCCGATGCAAACGGTTTCCGCTCCCCTACGAACAGCATCCAGCACCAACTCTCCAAGCCCGAATGTGGTTGTATTAAGAGGATTGCGCAGATCCTCGGGAACCATTGCCAGGCCGCAGATTCTGGCACATTCTATAAATGCGGAGGGGCCGGAAGAGAGCGCAGAAGGCCCGTCGCAAAACATATAGGAAGTCTCCACGTTTTCTCCCAAAGGTCCGCAGGCAGAAAGTTCTATCTTTCTTGCTCCTGAAAGCTTCCCGAACAGGGCAGCGCTGCCGTCTCCGCCATCAGCCATTTCCACGGTCAGGATTTCAACCGTATCGGGGAAATGGCGCTCAAGGCCTTCTCTTATCGCCGAGGCGACTTTATCTGAAGACAAGCCTCCCTTGAACTTGTCCGGGCAAATGACGACTTTCCCTATATGGTTCATTTTTTTTGACTATTTTTACACTTTGCAAGCCAAAGTTATGAAATAAACGCAAAACAGATTCAATATGAAAAAATTCAAACTCTTAGCCATTGCACTGATGCTGATACTTCCCGTTTCGGCGTCTGCAGACGAAGGAATGTGGCTTCTGCCTCTCCTTGAGAAGATGAACATCAAAGTAATGAAGCAGAACGGATGCAAACTCTCCGCAAAGCAGATTTACGATATCAACAATTCTTCCCTTAAGGATGCCATTATGATTTTCGGTGGCGGATGTACCGCCGAGGTTGTTTCCGGACAGGGACTGGTTTTCACCAACCACCACTGCGGATACGGCAGCATCCAGAAACTCTCCAGCACCGAGCACGATTATCTGAGAGACGGCTTCTGGGCAATGAGCCGGGATCAGGAGCTTCCAGCACCGGGCCTCAGCGTAACTTTCATCGACCGTTTCATCGATGTTACTGACGCTATGCTTGAAGCAGAGAAGAAGTCCGAGGAAATGGGCGGAAAGAAAGGCGAGGCATTCCTCCGCAACTTCCGCGATTCCCTGACCAAGGACGCTGTTGGAGAAGACAAGTATCTTACCGCAAGGGTTGTTTCCTTCTACGAGGGCAATGCTTACTATATCGTGGTTTCCAAGACTTTCAAGGATATCCGCTTTGTGGGCGCTCCGCCTTCCTCTATCGGAAAGTTCGGAGGCGAGACCGACAACTGGGAGTGGCCAAGACATACCGGAGACTTCTCCGTTTTCAGAATCTATGCAGACAAGGACAACAATCCTGCAGAGTATTCCGAGGACAACGTTCCTTACACCCCGAAGAAGTTCCTGAGCATTTCCCTCAAGGGTTACAAGCCTGGTGACTTTGCAATGATCCTCGGTTTCCCGGGAAGCACCAACCGCTATCTGACAAGCCAGGAGGTTATAGACCGCAGAGATGCGGCCAACGAGCCAAGAATTATTGCCAGAACTGCAAAGGAAGATGTATGGAGAGCTGCAATGAGAGCAGACCAGAAGACCAACATCCAGTATGCCAGCAAGTTTGCCTCTTCTTCCAACTATCGCAAGAACTCCATCGGAATGAACGAGACCTTCGCAAAGCTCAACACCGCAGAAAGAAGGGCTGAGGAAGAGAAGGTATTCAACGATTGGGTTGCACAGGATCCTGCACGTCAGGCAGAATACGGTAACTGCGTTGAGGTTATCAACAACGCTGTTGCCAAGAGAAGCAAGCCGTATGCAGCTCTGGTATATCTGATGGAAACCCTCAACAACGTGGAGGTTCTCCAGCCTGCTTCAAGGGCTCTGAGGGTAAGAAGCGAAGCCGATATCGAGAACTTCAAGAAACAGACGGAAAACTTCTACAAGGACTATTCTCCTGAACTTGACCGCGCCACCAGCAAGGTACTGCTCAAGACCTTCAAGGAGAATGTCACCGAGCCTTCATACATTCCTCAGTGCTACAAGACCATAGACGAGAAGTTCGGTGGAGATATCGACAAGTATGTGGACAACATCTTCGACAACACCGTATTCACCGATCAGGAAAAGGCTATCAAGTCTTTCTCTGATACCACATACGATCTGAGAAACGATCCTGCCGTTCAGTATCTTATGGAATTCTCCACTTCCTACCGTCCAATGATGGAAGAGGTCAACAAAGATTCCGAAGAGTTTGCAAAGGCAAAGAAAGCCTATATGAAGGGCCTTATGGAAATGAACGGTGACAACCCTATCTATCCTGACGCAAACTTCACGATGAGACTCACCTACGGAAAGGTTGGCGGATATGCTCCAAAGGATGCCGTTACCTACAACTACTACACTACCCTCGAGGGAGTTATGCAGAAAGAGAATCCGGATGATCCTGAGTTTGTCGTTCCTGCAAAACTTAAGGAACTCTACCTTGCAAAGGACTATGGACAGTACGCTATGCCTAACGGAGAAATGCCTTGCTGCTTCCTTACCAACAACGACATCACCGGCGGTAACTCCGGAAGTGATGTTCTCAACGCCAAGGGAGAGCTCATCGGCCTTGCATTCGACGGCAACTGGGAAGCAATGAGCGGAGACATTATCTTTGAACCGAACCTTCAGAGATGTATCAATGTTGATATCCGCTACGTGCTGTTCATCATCGACAAGTTCGGTGGTGCGGGATACCTCCTGGACGAAATGGACATTAAGAAATAAATACATAAATAATGATTCAGCTATCTGAGATTGAAGAGGCTCTGAACTCGGTTTTCCATCCGGAATATGAACGTTCCGTAATAGAATTAAGCCTTGTGCAGAATCTCGAATACCAGACGGAAGACAGTGATGAAGACAATGCCGGAACCATCAGTTTCCGGCTTGTTTTCCATCGCAGCGACCCTATGGCAAACTCCATTAAGGAAGCCTGCGAAAGAACTCTCAAGAGAGCTTTCCCGAACGCCAAGACCAGAATCCTGGTTCTCGTGGACACCAAGAACGCAACCGGCCACAAAAAGGGAGAACTCGGTCGCGGAGACCTTGACAAGCAGGAACTTGAAAACGTACAGAATATCATCGCCGTGGCTTCCGGAAAAGGCGGCGTCGGCAAATCTTCCGTTGCGGTAAATCTTGCTATAGCCCTTAGCCAGATGGGCTACAAGGTTGGCCTTCTGGATGCGGATGTCTATGGCCCGTCCGTTCCAAAGATGACGGGTACGGAAGACGAAGTTCCTCCAATCACAAAAGCCGAAAGAAACGGCGTTGAAAAGGATCTTATCCTTCCGATAGAAAAGTATGGAGTAAAGTGGATGAGCATCGGCTACTTCGCCAAACCGGAACAGGCTCTGATATGGAGGGGCCCCATGGCCTGCGGTGCTCTCAAGCAGCTGGCCTATGAGGTTAAATGGGGAGAACTCGACTACCTCCTTATAGACCTTCCTCCGGGAACAGGAGACATCCATATCACTATGGTACAGGAGATCCCGCTGACAGGAGCCATCATCGTCACCACCCCTCAGAAGATTGCTCTCGCCGATGTTGAAAAGGGCATCAACATGTTCCGAAACAAGGATGTCCACACCCCGATCCTGGGTATTGTTGAAAACATGAGCTGGTTCACTCCGGAAGAGCTTCCAGACCACAAGTACTTCATCTTCGGAAGAGACGGCGGACAGGCAATGGCAGACAAATACGGCGTTCCGCTTCTCGGCCAGATTCCTGTTGTAATGGGCATTATGGAAGGCGGAGACTTCGGACATCCTGCCGCCCTGGACAACGAGATTGTAAAAGACTGCTTCCTCAAAGTTGCCGAGGCTATTGCATAACGGAACGGTTTTTGCTGCAATTCAAAAAAAATCAACCAATTATGAAAAAGTTGCTTCTTTTGTCGCTTGCGGCGATTGCGCTGTTTTCCTGCTCAAAACACGATGACGATAATGAGCCCGGACCATGGCCTCCGGCGGGAGATTATAACGAGTTCCAATTACATTATTTCGTGCCAACCGCATTTAAAAACACCGTTGTGGCAGACTCCTTGTTTATAAACGGTGTTTTGTATACAGACAATAAAACGACCGGAGTGATGAAATCATATCGCGGACTTCCCGGTTATGTGCATGACTCTAAAAGCGCTAGTTTCTTTGTTGGTTATAATAATATGAATATAAAACTCTTTAAAGAAAAGAGCCTTATCTATGACCAAAATGCGGGCAATCTTCAAACCGGCGGGAGATATCATCTTGTAGTTTACGATTTGGAAAAGCCTCCTATTGTCTTTACAAGGACTGGAATAACGGAAATTTATGGGGCAGCTCTCCATATCGTATTTGCCAATATTCTTTTCCAGAACCCTACCACAAAGTATCCAGGAATAATACGGCTTCAATACTCCCACATGGATGAAGAGGACTGGACAACTGTAGGCAGTGCCGTAAAATTCGGAGAAGCAACTACTGATTACAGCATAGTGATTCCAGACCAGTACCAGACTTTAATTTTCAGGGTTGTTGACCAGAACGGAACGGTATTGTCTTCCGGAGAAGAGGGCAAGGATATAAAGATGGCTATAACTCCTGATTTCAGCTCTCCGTTTGCGGTGATATTCTTGGGGGGAAACATAGAAGACGGACAAGCCGCAGATCTTTTCCAATGGAAGTCTTTGTAGATTAAAACAGCGTAGGATCCGGAAGAAGGCGGAAACTCATGCGGTGATAAGGAGTGGGGCCGTATTTGGCTATTGCATCGCGATGATCTTTAGTGGGATAAGCCTTGTTTTTCTTCCAGCCGTATTGAGGATAGATTTCTGAGAGAGAGTCCATTATATGGTCTCTCTCTGTTTTTGCAAGTATGGATGCGGCAGCTATGGAAATATAGGTTGCATCACCCTTTACAATTGTTTTGTGGGGGATAGTTTTCTTCTGGATCCTTGATGTGTAAGGATGAAACTTGTTGCCGTCTGAAATAATATGCTGAAGAAGGTGTTTGCTGTTCTTTTCCTTCAGCATTTTCTCTGCCTGGGAGATGGATTTGTGCATTGCCAGAATGGAAGCGTTGAGGATGTTTATCTTGTCTATCTCTTCTGCCTCTACTCTTGCAATTCCGTATGCCAGGGAATGTTCCATTATCAGAGGACGTAGTTCCTCTCTCTGCTTTTCGGTGAGTTTCTTTGAATCTGTAAGATGCGGATGGGTAAAAAGCGGATTGTCCGCCTCGTCCAGAGGAAGTATTACCGCGGCCGCTACCACGGGTCCGGCCAAAGGCCCTCTGCCGGCCTCGTCCGTGCCGGCTTCAAAGACTCCTTCTTGATAGAACGGAAGAAGCATCTTAAAGGGCGGAAAGAGCTGCTTTTACGGCACCTGCAATTGCCTTGCCTTCAGCCTTTCCGGCAAGACGCTTGGAGGCGCATCCCATAACCTTGCCCATATCCTTCATGGAAGTTGCTCCAACCTCGGCGATGATGGTCTTTACCTCTGCCTGAATCTCTTCAGCGGACATCTGCTTTGGAAGAAACTCCTCCATTACTTTTGCCTCGGCAAGTTCTGCCTCTGCAAGCTCCGGACGGCCATTCTGGTTATAGAGGTCAGCGCTTTCCTGATGCTGCTTTACAAGTTTCTGTATTGCCTTGAGAATCTGGTCATCGGAAAGGCTTCCGTCTTCCTCCAGTTTTGCCCCTTCGGCCGTCTTTGCCAGAAGTATCTGAGACTTGATAGCGCGAAGGCTTTCTAAGCGGGTCTTGTCCTTTGCAATCATCGCATGCTTGATTCCTTCCTGAATCTGTTTTTCCAATGCCATGTCGTTATGATTTACTTGGTTTCTTCTTTCTTGTAAGTGCTCTTGAGGAAGAGTTCATCCATCTGGGAATCATCGATTACAGACGGAGCCTCAGCCATAACGTCTCTTCCCATATTGTTCTTAGGGAATGCTATGTAGTCGCGGATGGTCTCCTGGCCGCCGAACAGCGCGCAGAGCCTGTCGAATCCGAAAGCCAGGCCTCCGTGAGGCGGAGCTCCGAACTTGAAGGCGTTCATCAGGAAGCCGAAACGGTATTCTGCCTGCTCGTGGGTAAAGCCCAGAATCTCGAACATCCTCTCCTGAACCTTGCGGTCGTGGATACGGATAGAACCGCCGCCTATCTCGTTGCCATTGAGAACAATGTCGTATGCGTTTGCCTTCACGTCTGCAAGGGCTTCCTTGTCGTTGGAGAAGAACTTGTCCAGATCCTCTGGTTTAGGGGAAGTGAACGGATGGTGCATGGCGTAGAATCTCTGAGTTTCGTCGTCCCATTCCAGAAGCGGGAAGTCCGTAACCCACAGAGGCTTGAACACATCGCCCTTCCTCAGGCCCAGCCTTGCACCCATCTCCAGACGCAGGGTTCCAAGCGCAACCTGGGTCTTGTGCTTAGGTCCGCAGAGTATCAGTATGAGGTCTCCCTTGTTTGCATCACACTTGTTGGCGATCTCCTGAATCTGCTCCGGGGTGTAGAACTTGTCGATTGAAGATTTGACTTCATCGCCGAGCTTGATGAATACCAGACCCTTGGCTCCAACCTGAGGGCGCTTTACCCATTCGGTTAGCTCGTCTGTCTGCTTGCGGGAATAGCCCGCGCATCCAGGAACGGCAATTGCTCCTACATACTCAGCGCTGTCAAATACTGAGAAGCCATGGCCCTGAACTGTGGAAGTGATGTCGTGCATCTGCATTCCGAACCTCAGGTCAGGCTTGTCGCTTCCGAAATAATTCATCGCCTCGTCGTAGGTGATTCTCTCGAACGGCTCGTTGAACTCTATTCCCTTTACAGCCTTGAACAGGTGCTTCAGGAGACCCTCGAACATCTGCAGTACATCCTCCCTTTCTACAAAGCTCATTTCGCAGTCTATCTGGGTGAATTCCGGCTGGCGGTCGGCCCTGAGGTCCTCATCCCTGAAGCATCTTACAATCTGGCAATAGCGGTCAAAACCGGAAACCATCAGCAGCTGCTTGAAGGTCTGCGGGCTCTGAGGCAGGGCGTAGAACTCTCCCGGATTCATTCTGGAAGGAACCACAAAGTCCCTGGCTCCCTCCGGAGTGCTCTTGATAAGGAACGGAGTTTCTATCTCCATGAAGTTCTGGCTGTCCAGATATTTTCTTGTCTCGATGGCCATCTGGTGGCGGAGCTTGAGGGCTCTCTGCAGCGGGCCTCTTCTAAGATCCAGATAACGGTATTTTGCACGGAGGTCTTCTCCTCCGTCGCTCTGCTACTCGATTGTGAATGGAGGTGTTGCGGCAGCGTTGAGAACGTTGATCTTCTCAACTTCGATTTCAATGTCTCCGGTTGGCATCTTCGGGTTTTTGCTCTGCCTTTCCCTGACTGTACCCACAGCCTGGATCACATATTCCCTTCCAAGTGAATTGATGACCTCAAGAACCTTAGGGTCTGCGCTGTCATCAGCCACCAGCTGTGTTATTCCGTAACGGTCTCTTAAATCCACAAAATTGAGGCTTCCCATCTTCCTTATTCTCTGAACCCATCCGGCCAGAGTTACCTTCTTTCCGGCATCGCTGAGCCTAAGCTCTCCGCAAGTATTTGTCCTGTACATAAATTCAAAGTGTTTTTTGACAGCCCCAAAGTTACTGTTATTTTTCTATTTTTGTGCGGTAATGAGAAGAAACTCCGCACATAGGAAAACGGGCCCGAGGTTTGAGGGCGTAAGGGCAAAGAAGGCTCTGGGGCAGCATTTCCTCAGCGATGAGGATATTGCCATAGAGATTGTGGACAGTCTGCTGATTCCGGAAAGCGGACTGGACGAAAGCCCGACCGTTGAGGGCGGGGTAAATGTCCTGGAGATAGGACCGGGAACGGGTGTGCTTACCAGATTCCTGCTGATGGACAATAGGATAAACCTCCAGCTCTGCGAGATAGATACAGAGTCTATTGACAAGTTGAGAGACCGTTTCCCTCAGTTCCTATACACCCTTCAGCCAAGAGATTTCCTGCAAACGGAACTGGAGGAGGTTTTCCCTTCCACTTCAGACATAAAGCCGGGAACAAACGGCAACGAGGTTTATGTTATCGGCAATTTCCCGTACAACATTTCTTCTCAGATTTTTTTCAAGGTTCTGGAAGACAAGGACCGCATAACACAGGTTGTATGCATGCTGCAGAAAGAGGTTGCGGAACGTCTTGCAAGTGGCCCTGGAGGAAGGGACTATGGAATTCTTTCCGTACTTCTGCAAACCTGGTACGATATCGAATATCTTTTCACCGTAGACGAGAGCGCCTTTGTTCCGCCACCAAAGGTAAAGAGCGGGGTTATAAGGCTTTGGAGAAACACCAGAGAATCTCTGGAGTGTGACTGGAATGTCTACAAGAACATTATCAAGACAACGTTCGGCCAGAGAAGGAAAACGCTAAGAAATTCTATAAGGAACATTATTTCTCCGGATATCATTTCACAGTATGAAGAATGCGCTCCGCTTCTGGACAAAAGGCCGGAGCAACTGGGAGTGGAAGACTTCATTAACCTTGCATTAATCGCTGAGGAAAACAAGAATCAACAACAGTAAAACCATTGGGCTTATGGATGGATTGAAGAGTCTGATAAAGAAGGGAAGGGTTGTCCTTATACAGCTCAAAGAGGGTATTGTCTTTACCTGGAACGAACTTAAGAACAACAAGTTCCGCACGTTCCTGTCTTTGCTTGGAGTAAGCATCGGCATCTTCACGATTGTAGCGATTTTCACGGCAGTTGATGCCCTTAAATCCAATGTTAAAAAAGGATTTGAATCTTTCTCCACCAACCTGGTGCAGGTTTCCAAATGGCCTATGGGCCCGGAGGACGAAGACGGCAATATCCAGATGGAGGGCGGCAATTTCACCGAGTATCGCTGGTGGGATTATATGAAAAGGCCGGACATTACGTACAACCACTTTAAGTTCCTTAAGGCAAACTCAAAACTCGCGGAGGATTTCCTTTTCACATACGGTTCTGCCTGCAGCATCAAATACGGGCGCAATACAGCAAGCAACGTTAACGTTGGCTGCACCACAAATGCACTTGAAAAGATTCTAAAGGTCAATATCGAGAAAGGCAGGATGATCACCAAGGCGGAATTCGACGGCGGCAACCTTGTCGCCATTCTCGGAAACTCCGTTGCCACATCGCTGTTCCAGGAAGAGGATCCTATCGGCAAGGCTGTAAAGATCAAGGGCTATTCCGTTACTGTTGTGGGAGTTATGGAAAAGCAGGGAGAGAGCATCACCAACTTCACCAATTTTGACGATGCCGTCTATATCCCATACCTGGCCGGCAAAATGGTGTTCGGTCTCAGGGAACCGGACGGAGAGCTGGATGCAATGCCTAAAGAAGGCGTAACCAGCGAGGAACTTACCCAGGAACTCCGCGTACTTATGCGGCAGGCCAGAAGAATCCGCCCCGGGCAGAAAAACGACTTTTCCATCAACGAGTTTTCCACACTCGTCAATATGCTGGACAACATTCTCGGAGTTATCAGAACGGTAGGATGGATAATCGCAGCATTCTCGCTTCTGATCGGAGGTTTCGGAATAGCAAACATAATGTTCGTTTCCGTTAAGGAGAGAACCAAGATCATCGGCATCCAGAAAGCCCTTGGAGCAAAGCGCTACTTCATTATGACACAGTTCCTTGCTGAAGCCCTGATACTTGCCGTTGCCGGAGCTTTGGTGGGTATCCTTATTGTGGCTCTCATACTGTGGATCGCCCCAATCCCTGCAGAGTATGACGTACATCTGACCTTCGGGAACATCCTCTCCGGAGTCGCTATAGCATCTGTCATCGGAATCCTCAGCGGACTGCTCCCTGCCTGGAGCGCCGCCCGCCTGAATCCCGTGGACGCCATCAACTCCAAGTAATTACAGGCCGAGTTCGGATTTGAGGGAGCGGAGGAGGTCGAAGGCTTGGAGGGGAGTCATGTTGTTAAGGTCTGACTCCTCGAGTTTTGTCTTGATGGCGGAAAGGGTGGGATCGTCCAGCTGGAAGAAAGAGAGCTGCATTGGATCGTCCTGTTTCCTCTGCGATTTCTTAGTGTTTGCCTCCTCCTGCTTTTCGAGCTTTGTAAGCATTTTTTCTGCGGAATCCAGGAGAGGTTCCGGCATACCGGCAAGCCTTGCAACATGGATACCGAAACTGTGGGCAACGCCGCCCGGTTTGAGATGGCGGAGGAAGATGATTTCCTTGCCGGATTCCTTGACTTCTATGTGGAAGTTCTTGACTCTCGGATAGATTTCCTCAAGCTCGTTAAGCTCGTGATAATGAGTTGCAAAGATGGTCTTCGGATGGCCGGTCCTGTTCTGGTGCAGGTATTCCACTATAGCCCAGGCGATGCTCATTCCGTCAAAGGTACTTGTTCCTCTTCCTATCTCATCCAGAAGCACGAGGCTCTTGTCTGTGATATTGTGAAGAATCGCCGAGGTTTCCAGCATTTCTACCATAAAGGTGGATTCTCCCTGGGAGATGTTGTCCGAGGCGCCTACCCTTGTGAATATCTTGTCAACAATTCCAATCTTGGCGCTCTTTGCCGGAACAAAGCTTCCGCACTGGGCGAGCAGAACAATGAGCGCGGTCTGCCTGAGCAGCGCAGACTTACCGCTCATATTAGGTCCGGTAAGGATGATTATCTGCTGGTTTTCATTGTCAAGAACAAGGTCGTTTGCCACATATTCCTGGCCCGGCTCCATACGGGTTTCCAGAACAGGATGGCGACCCTGCTCTATCTCAATCTTCAGGGAGTTGTCAACACTCGGACGGCAATAGTTTCTCTCCTGCGCCAAGCGGGCAAAACCAAGCAGGCAATCCACCTCGGAAATGAATCGGCAACATCCTTGAACAGCCGGTATATTCTTCTGGATTTCAACCACAAGGGAAAGGAATATCCGCTGCTCTATGGAGATTATCTTCTCCTCAGCGCCAAGAATCTTTTCCTCGTATTCCTTGAGTTCCGGAGTTATGTATCTTTCCGCATTTACAAGAGTCTGCTTTCTTATCCACTCCGGAGGAACGCTGGACTTGTAAGTGTTTCTTACCTCCAGATAATATCCGAAGACATTGTTGTAGCTAATCTTTAGCGATGGAATACCCGTTCTCTCGCTTTCCCTCTGCTGCATCTTCAGAAGATAATCCTTGCTGTCCGTGGA
>JAFYZX010000113.1 GCA_017548505.1 Bacteroidales bacterium
AGCGTTGCAGACAGGCAAAAGGCAGTCAGGAGAATGTATTTTTCAAGACCTCTCATTCAATAATCGTGAGTCTTTTATTATTGTTAGCAAACGGTGGTAAAGTGCAAAATTGTGGTGGTTTTTTACCAATTTTGGCAATTTTACCATAAAAAGTTGTTGAAAGGATACCTTCCAGCGTGTATTTCAGAGACGATTTTATAAAGGTCGTTTCTCAATTTTTCTATGCCGATGCGCTCCTTCGCGGACATGAAAATGCAAGGCGTTTTTTCCTCTGCAATCCAGCTGTGTTTTAGCTCTTCCAAGGTGCGGTTGACGGGCTGTTTAGGGGTGAGTGAAAACTCGTCGTAAGGCTCGTAAGTATAGGCGTCGACTTTATTGAAAATGACGTATACAGGCTTGTTGTTTGCGCCTATGTCTTTGAGCGTTTTTTCCACCACTTGCATCTGCTCTTCGAAGTCCGGATGGGAGATGTCAACAACGTGCAAAAGCACGTCCGCCTCCCTTACTTCATCAAGCGTACTCTTGAAAGCTTCCACCAGTTGAGTAGGGAGTTTACGGATGAATCCAACAGTGTCGCTAAGGAGGAAAGGTACGTTCTCGATCACCACTTTTCTCACTGTAGTATCAAGAGTCGCAAAGAGTTTGTTTTCTGCAAAGACGTCTGATTTTGCAAGAAGATTCATGATAGTGCTCTTGCCAACATTGGTGTATCCAACCAATGCTAGTCTGACCAGTGATCCCCTGTTTCCTCTTTGCGTTGCCATCTGGCGATCTACCTTCTTAAGGTCTTCCTTAAGCTTGGCTATTCTTTGCTTTACAATTCGGCGGTCTATCTCTATCTGGGTTTCACCCATACCTCCTCTCGTACCCATACCGCCGCGCTGACGTTCAAGGTGTGTCCACATGCCGGCAAGGCGGGGGAGCATGTAATTGTAGTGTGCAAGTTCAACCTGCATCTTGGCATACGACGTCTTGGCCCTCTGGGCAAAGATCTCAAGGATAAGGCTTGTGCGGTCTATGACATCGGAGCAGGCAATCACCTTCTCTATATTGCGTTGTTGCATGCCCGTGAGTTCGTCGTCAAATATGACGTACTCTATCTCATTGGCCTCACAGTATTCCTTTATCTCTTCCAGTTTTCCAGGGCCGATATATGTGGCTTTGTCCGGCCTGTCCATGCGCTGGGTGAACATCTTGTCCCCCTCTGCGCCGGCTGTTTCTGCCAGAAAGCGCAGTTCTTCCAGGTATTCTTGAACTTTGCGCTCTGCACCCTTTTCCAGGATTGCGCCTACAAATACGGCTTTATTTGTTTTAAATGCTGACATTCCTCTTTTTAATTCTCTACGCGCGCGTATCTTGCGCGTAAATCCTACAAATTTACTAATTTTGCGGAAACTTTGACTTATGATTGCTTTCTTTACACAAGATACTGATTTCCGTTTCAAGGGAAAACGCCTTACGTCTAACTGGTTGAAACAAGTTGCTGTTGCTGAGGGCCGTTCTTTAGGCGATATTTCAATTATATTTTGTTCCGATAATTATTTGTTGGATGTTAATAAGAAATATCTGCAACACGATTATTTCACCGACATCATTACCTTTGATTATTGCGAGGGGTCTGTTCTTTCTGGAGATCTTTTTATAAGTGTAGACTCTGTCCGGGAGAACGCCTCTTTCTATGGAGCCTCTTTTGAGGATGAGCTGAACCGTGTTATTGTTCATGGAGTGCTTCACCTTATTGGTTACGATGACCACACGGATGAAGATATAGCCGTCATGAGGTCAAAGGAGAATACCTATCTTGCTTTTAAGAAGAACTGATGAACGAGCGTTTTGATATAATCGTAGTTGGGGGAGGACATGCGGGTTGCGAGGCCGCTATGGCCGCCGCCAATATGGGCTCTTCCGTTCTGCTTATAACGCCTGACCTTAACGGTCTGGCCAAGATGAGCTGTAACCCGGCGGTTGGCGGAATTGCAAAAGGACAGATAGTTCGAGAGATAGATGCGCTTGGCGGTTTTACCGGAATTGTGACTGACGCGTCTACGCTTCAGTTCCGCATGCTTAACCGCTCAAAGGGCCCTGCAATGTGGAGTCCGCGTGCACAGTGCGACAAACAGCTCTTTTCCCATACCTGGTTAAAAGTTCTTCTAAGTAATTCAAAATTAAAGATTTACGCTGATTTTGCAGAGAGTTTTCTCTTTGATAATTCAAAAATCTGCGGCGTTCGTACAATCACCGGAGCTATATTTTACTCTGAGGTGGTTGTTTTGACTGCCGGAACCTTCCTTAACGGGAAGATGTTCGTAGGCCGTCATAGTTTTGAAGGAGGAAGAATAGGGGAGAAGGCAAGCTATGGAATATCGGACCAACTATCAGCTGCAGGTATTCCTGTTGCCAGGATGAAGACAGGAACTCCTCCAAGAATTGATATCCGCTCATTGGATTTATCAAAACTCCTCAAGCAGGAAGGTGATCCTGAACCGGAGCGCTTTTCATTCCTGGACATTCCTTCTTCCATTCAGTCTGGGAAGCCCCAGATGGATTGCTATATCCTTCATACAAATACGGAAGTACACGATATCCTTAAGTCCGGATTCGACGAATCTCCGCTGTTTACGGGCATGATTCAAGGTAAAGGACCACGGTATTGTCCCAGCATTGAAGACAAGCTTCGTACTTTTTCCGATAAGGATTCGCATCAGCTTTTCCTTGAGCCTGAGGGCACTGATTCACCTGAATATTATCTGCAGGGATTCTCTTCTTCCCTCCCTCTGGAAGTGCAAATTAAGGCGATGCACGCCATTCCAGGGCTTGAAAAGGTTGAAGTGTTCAAGCCCGCTTATGCGGTAGAATATGACTATTTTGACCCTCAATATCTTGAGTATTCCCTTGAGTCTAAAGTAGTACCTGGACTATTCCTTGCCGGTCAGGTTAACGGTACAACTGGTTATGAGGAAGCTGCTGCACAGGGTATTATTGCGGGAATTAATGCATCCCTTAAGGTTTCTCATAAGGAGTCATTTATACTCCGTAGGGACCAAGCATATATTGGGGTACTAATAGATGATCTTATCTGTAAGGGTGTAGATGAGCCTTACAGAATGTTTACCTCCAGGGCTGAATATCGTATTCTTTTGCGCCAGGATAATGCAGATTTGCGACTCACGGAGCTATCTTATGAGCTTGGACTTGCATCATTGCACCGTTATGACTTAACCCGCAAAAAGCAGGATCAGATAGCTTCGCTTGAGGAATTCTGCGCAAATAGAAAGGTTAAGCAGGCAGAGATTAATCCCTATCTGGCCTCTATTGGATCTTCCGAGATTAACGAATCTAAACATTTATCCGATCTTGTAGCCCGTCCAGAGCTTGAATTAGCCGAGCTCCTCAAAATTGTTCCACGTGGAACAAATGAACAGTTTTCTTCAGAAGTTGTGAATTCTGTAGAGACCGCAATCAAGTATGCGGGCTATATAGAAAGGGAAAAACTGCAGGCAGACAAGAATCGTCGACTTGAATATATTAAGATTCCAGCAGAGTTTGATTTTGATAATCTTTCCGGACTTTCTATCGAGTGTCGCCAAAAATTGAAGCGTTATCAGCCTCAAAACATCGCTCAAGCGTCCAGAATTTCCGGTGTTTCACCGGCCGATATCTCTGTTTTGCTGGTCTATTTTGGCCGCTGATCTCTCTTCCCCTAAATACAGGCAAACGGCAAGATACAGGTGGTTTTCGCCTGCATTTTGCCCTATTTAGAGCTTTTTCAGAGCTGCCTTAATGAGGTCTTCCACCCTTGCTCCAGGGTTGGATTTGAGGATGCCGGGAAGTACTTTGGATATATTTGCCTTAGTGAAGCCAAGCATTACCAATGCGGTTGTGGCCTCGTCAACTATTCCGGAATTATCTACCTTAAAGAGCTGGGTTGTCTCCGAACCTTCGCCTTTTACGATCTTATCCTTAAGTTCAAGGACAAGTCTTTGGGCACTCTTGAGGCCGATGCCCTTTACGCTCTTGATTCTGTTGATGTCTTCTGAGAGTATTGCCTGGCGAATTTCGTCAGAGGAAAGCGTTGAAAGCATCATTCTGGCCGATGCTACGCCTATTCCTGACACCCCTATAAGCAGGCGGAACAGCTCCCTTTCATCTTTTGTGGCAAAGCCGTAAAATAGCTCTTCGTCCTCCCTGATATAGTGGTGTATATAGGCCACAGCATCTGTTTTAAGCTGAAAGGCCTCGTATGTTTGAAGGGATATAAGGATGCTGTATCCTATACCGTGGCATTCAAGAACGAGCTCCGTAGGAGTTAATTCTATTATTTGTCCTTTAATATAGTCTATCATGGTAAAAAATGATTCTTCGGCAAGCTCAGAATGACAATTATTGTACAAAATTATGTAAATTTGCACACTTATCCAACGCTATGAACGTAAAAGAAGCAAGAGAGTTATTCCCCATTCTGTCCACTTCGGTGTACGGAAAGCCTCTTGTATATCTGGATAATGCTGCAACAGCCCAAAGGCCTTCAACTGTTGTTTCCAAATGGGAGCAGCTAGTAAGCTCCAGCAACGCCAATATTCATCGTGCTGTACATAAACTGGCGGCCGATGCTACGGAGGAGTATGAGAAAGCCAGGGATTCTGTCCGAGCCTTTCTTAATGCGGAGCACCGGGAAGAGATTGTCTTTACTTCCGGCGCCACTGCTTCTATCAACCTAGTAGCTTTTTCTTTTGGAGAAGCTTTCGTTACGGAGGGTGACGAGGTGATAGTCTCAACGGCGGAGCACCATTCCAATATTGTTCCCTGGCAGATGATGTGCCAGCGCAAAAAGGCCGTCCTTAAAGTCCTTGACGTTGAAGAAAATGGTGAGATATTGCCCGAGTCTTTGGAAAAACTCATTTCTCAGAGAACTAAAATTGTGGCTATCTCTCACATTTCCAATGTGTTAGGCCTTGTTAACCCTGCGCGTGAAATTGCACGTGTTTGCCACAAATATGGCGTTCCCGTCCTTATTGACGGCGCTCAAGGCATAGTTCACGGCAAAGTTGACGTTCGGGATATGGATTGTGACTTTTACGCTTTTTCCGGACATAAGCTATATGCCGCAACCGGTACCGGAGTCCTATATGGAAAGAAGAAGTGGCTTGACGTCATGCCTCCATATATGGGCGGAGGTGAGATGATCCATACGGTCAGTTTCGCCGGAACCACTTATGCTGGTCTTCCGGCAAAATATGAAGCCGGCACGCAGAACCTGAACTCTGCCCCCACCCTGATTCCGGCTATCGACTTTGCTCAAGAAGCCGCCGGAAGTCCGGAGATTTTGGCGGAACAGGCCGCTATCAAAGAGTATATACTAGATGCCTTTTCAAAGGATGGGCGCATCCACTTATATGGAGTTCCACGTAGAACGGACGCTAAAATCCCCCTGTTTTCAATTAGCGTAGAAGGCGCCCATCATGAGGATCTGGCCCTCCTGCTGGACAAAATGGGTATTGCCGTCCGCTCCGGACAAATGTGCGCCGAGCCCCTCATGGACCGCTATGGCGTAACAGGCATGCTGCGCGCCTCCTTTGCCCCGTACAATACTCTGCAGGAGGCGGAGTACTTTATTAAGTGTTTGAATAAGGCTATTGAAATGTTGGTATGACGTTAGAAGAGAAGAAACAACAAATAGTGGAGGACTTTTCCCTTTACGACGAGTGGCTGGACAAGTACGAGTACTTGATTGAGCTGGGTAAGGGAATGGAGCCTTTTCCAGAGGATAAGAAGACGGAAGACCGCCTGATAAAGGGCTGTCAGTCAAGGGTTTGGCTTGATTGTGAGGAGCGTGACGGTAAGCTTTGGTTCACCGCCGACAGCGATGCCATCATCACCAGGGGAATTATCTCCCTCCTGATAGATGTCTACTCTGGCTGCACCCCGGAAGAGATCGCCGATGACGATTTTTCCTTCCTTGAAGAAATCGGCCTTAGGGAAAACCTTTCCCCCACCCGTGCCAATGGCCTTGTGTCAATGATTAATACTATTAAAGCTAAAGCAACTAATGGATAATAAAGAAGTATTAACTGCGGAAGATGTCCAGGCGTTGCAGCCTCTGTATTCGGCCGTTATTGCGGCAATAAAGGAGGTTTATGACCCGGAAATACCCGTAAATGTATATGACCTTGGGCTTATATACGAGCTCACAATTAATAAGGAGCACGAAGTGTCTATCCTTATGACTTTCACCGCCCCAAACTGCCCTATGGCAGATCAGGTTCTGGCAGAGGTCAAGCAAGGCGTAGAAGCTGTTCCTGGCGTCACCAAATGCACAATCGACCTTACTTTTGAACCGCAGTGGGACAGGAGCATGCTGTCTGAAGAAGCCAGGATAGAGCTTGGGATGGATTATGAGGAGGATGACTATAGTAAACTGAATGATTAAGGTTGACTTATATTTAGGCTTAGGGTCCAATCTTGGCGATCGGGAGGTGAACCTGATGAGGGCGGTGACGCTTATGGATGAGGCGTTTGGAGTGGGGCCGGAGCGCATTTCCAAGATATATGAAACGCCATCCTGGGGCTTTGAAGGGCCCGCTTTCCTGAATATGTGCATCCTTTACCGTTTGCCGGTGACAGAGCCGTCTGTAGAACACGCTACGGAAGTGTTGCACAAGATAAAAGAGATAGAGAGGGCGCTGGGAAGGGACGATGCTCCGGAGTATGATTCTGAAGGGAAGAGGGTTTACCACAACAGGACAATTGACATTGATATATTGTATTACGGCAAGGAAACAATTAATACAGAGGAGCTTACAATCCCCCATCCGCTTATTGAACAAAGGGATTTTGTAAAGAAACCGTTAAAAGAAATATATAAGTAATAATTATAGAGTATGACACAGGACGAACTATTCAAGGTGCTTGTCGCCCATTGCAAGGAGTATGGCTTTATATTCCCCTCCAGCGAGATTTATGATGGACTTGCAGCCGTTTACGACTATGGCCAGATGGGTGTACAGCTCAAAAACAACATTAAAACCTATTGGTGGGAGGCCATGACACGCCTCAATGAGAATATTGTTGGCATAGACTCGGCAATATTTATGCACCCCCGCATTTGGGAGGCCTCCGGACACGTAGGAGCTTTCAACGATCCCCTCATCGACAACAAAGATTCAAAGAAAAGGTATCGTGCCGATGTCCTTATCGAGGATTATCTTGGCAAGATTGAGGAGAAGATAGAAAAGGAGGTTGCAAAAGGCAAAAAGCGCTTTGGAGACGCGTTTGACGAGGCCCTATTCCGCGTCACCAACCCCAATGTGCTGCGTGAAAAGGCAAAATGGGATGAGATCCACAACCGCTATGTGGCTGCAGAAAAGGCAAACGACTTTGCTGAGTATCGTCAGATAATCATTGACTGCGGAATTGTATGCCCTATTTCCGGCACCTGCAACTGGACAGAGGTTCGTCAGTTCAACCTGATGTTCTCTACATCCATGGGTTCAACGGCCGACGGCGCAAACCTCATTTATCTGCGTCCGGAGACCGCACAGGGCATATTTGTGAACTACCTGAATGTACAGAAGACCGGCCGAATGAAGATTCCTTTCGGTATCGCACAGATCGGCAAGGCCTTCCGCAACGAGATTGTGGCCCGTCAGTTTATCTTCCGCATGCGTGAGTTCGAGCAGATGGAGATGCAGTTCTTCATCAAGCCCGGAACAGAGCTTGACTGGTTCAAAAAGTGGAAGGAAACCCGCATGAAATGGCATGTTAACCTGGGAATGGGCGCGGAGAATTACCGTTTCCACGACCACGAGAAGCTTGCCCACTACGCAAATGCCGCTACGGACATCGAGTTCAACTTCCCCTTCGGCTTCAAAGAGCTTGAGGGTATCCACAGCCGCACCAACTTTGACCTTGGCAACCACCAGAAGTTCTCCGGCAAGAAGATCGAGTACTTTGATCCCGAGGAGAACGTTTCCTACACTCCTTACGTGATTGAAACCTCCATCGGCGTAGACCGTATGTGCCTTGCAGTCATGGCTCATTCCTATACCGTAGAGAAGCTGGAAAATGGCGAGGAACGCGTTGTAATGAAGATTCCTGCCCCTCTGGCCCCCATCAAGGTTGCTGTTATGCCTCTTGTCAAGAAGGACGGTCTGCCGGAAGTTGCACAGAAGGTTGTGGATCTTCTCAAGTACGATTTCTCCTATCAGTACGACGAGAAAGACTCCATCGGCAAGCGTTATCGCCGTCAGGACGCCATTGGAACGCCGTTCTGCGTAACTGTTGACCACGACACCCTGGTAGACGGCTGCGTCACCGTCCGTGACCGCGACACCATGACCCAGGAGCGTGTCAAGATTGAAGAGCTCCGGGACATGATTGACAAGAAGGTGTCAATGGTTAACTTGCTTCGCAATTTATAGAGATCCCCGGGCCAAGCCCGAGGATGACGTTGAAACGCCACAAGGATGACGATGAAACGCCAATGACGACGATGAAACGCCAATGACGACGAAAAACCCCGGCCAAAATCGGTCGGGGTTTGTCATTCTGAGCGAAGCGAAGAATCTATCGCAGCTGGAAGATAACAGGGAAGGTGTAGGTAACCTTAACCGCGCGGTCACGCTGGCGGCCGGGCTTCCACTTGGGGGAGCTGGACACGACGCGCTTTGCTTCGGCGTCAAGGGCGGGGTCAACACCACGGAGAACCTTTACATTGGTTACGCGGCCGTCGGCCTCTACGGTGAACTGGAGGGTAACACGACCCTGAACACCGTTCTCCTTTGCGATTTCCGGATAGACAAGGCGGGAGTTAACCCACTTTGAGAACTCGTTTGCATCGCCGCCGTTGAAGGACGGTTTGGTTTCTACCAGCTGGAACGGGATAGCCTCTTCTTCCACCTCTTCTTCCTCAACCTCGGCTTCCTTGTACTCCTGGATTTCTACTCCGGTGTTGTCATCTTCCAGGTTCATGAACATGTCGTCATCAAGTTTGATGTCGTCGTCCACGATGTCAATCTGGTCTGACAGGACGGGTACTGAAGGGGCCTCGGGCGGCGGGGGAGGAGTCTCGTTTTCGATGGCCACCATCTCTTCTTCAACCAGTACCTGAGTGGTGTCTTCAAGGACCGCAACCTTGGCGTCTTTTGAAGAATGGTTGAAGGCAAGATAGACGATTCCGAGAGCAATCACAAGACCGGCCTCCAAGAGGAGAAGCCGCTTGTTTTCGAGGCTTGCTTTGGGGCTTTTCTTGACTTCCATAACACTATAAAATTTAAGGGTTTCTTTCTGATACAAAGGTCGGAACAAAAAATTACACTACAAAATTATGCGCGCGAAATAATCTCGTAAAAGTACATTTGTAACATGTTGAAAATCAGGCGTTTGTTTGCGCGCCCCAAAACATATTTTTCACAAAGGGGTGAAATGGTGTCGAAAACCACCAAAAATCCGACGTTTGCAAAACTTATGCTAATAAACTCAGATACAGGTCTTTATCTGTGGTATCAGAATTTCTGATTTTTTCCTTAAGCCTGTAAATCCGGTTGTAAACGTATGGTTTATCCTTCTCCAGAAGCGTGGAAATTGTGGTTGAAGAGAAGCCAGACGCAGCAAAAATATAGAGGAGAAAATCTTCCTCTTTCCAGGCGGGAAAACTGCTCCGGAGAGAGGCGACAACACCCGGATATCGGGCGTTCAGAGACTGCTCCAAACTCTTCTGAACGGAGCTGTCCGACCTCAATCCTTCCACTATCGTTCGGACCTCCCGGAGGATGCGCGGCTGCAAATTTTCCGTGCCTTCATAGATGTAATATTGCTCGCAAAGACGGTCAAGTGCGTCGAACGATGC
>JAFYZX010000114.1 GCA_017548505.1 Bacteroidales bacterium
CAGGCGCAAAAAGCAGGGAAAATGCTCCCAGCCTCTCCGAAATAGTGAGGCCAGGCGCAAAAAGCAGGGAAAATGCTCCCGGCCTCTCCGAAATAGTGAGGCCAGGCGCAAAAAGCAGGGAAAACGTTCCAAGCCTCTCCCGAAAAGCGAGGCCAGGCGCAAAAAGCAGGGAAAATGCTCCCAGCCTCTCCGAAATAGTGAGGCCAGGCGCAAAAAGCAGGGAAAATGCTCCCAGCCTCTCCGAAAGAGCGAGCCCAGGAGCAAAGAAAGCGGCAAGTGTTCCTGTCGGTACACAGAATGGGACGACAGGAGCAAAATAGGGCAAAAATGTTCCTGTCGGTACGCAGAATGGGACGACAGGAACACCAAGGAAGTGAAATTGCTCTTACTGACACAGGAAATGGGACAGCAGGAGCAAAAAAGGCCGAAAATGCGCCTGCTGACACAGGAAATGGGACAGCAGGAGCACTTGGATGGGGAAAACGTTCAAGGTCGTACAGGAAACGGGACACTGTGCACATTAAGTGGAGGGTGTGATGAGAGGGGATGAAGAGATAATGAAAGAAAAGAGGAATCAGCAACGAAGATGGAAAAGAAAGAAGCTGAGATAGATAAGGAAGAGGGAGAAGAATAGAAAGAAAGAGAAATTGAAGTGAAAAAGAGGAAGAAAGTTTATAGAAAGAAACAAATATTAATTAAACACGTTATGAGAACATTGAAGTATTTTGTCGCAGCGTTTGCACTGGTGTGCATGACTTCTGCAGCTTTTGCTCAGCCTAACGTTCCTGAGAAGACTCAGAGAAAGGGCTTTGAGTTCACTACAGTCAAGGCAAATCCTATCACCGGTATCCGTAACCAGGGAAGCAGCGGTACCTGCTGGGCTTTCTCCACAACCTCTTTCTTCGAGAGTGAGGCAATCAAGAAGGGAACTGCGGATACATCGCTGAGACTTTCTGTAATGTACACCGTTACAAAGAATTACATCGAGAAGATGCGCAAGTTCATCCGCGTGGACGGCTATCTGTGCTTTGCAGAGGGCGGTTCCTTTGAGGATGTTGCACATACGTTCGAGGACTATGGTGTTGTTCAGGAGGCGGATATGCCAGACCTGCTTCCTGGCGAAAAGAGGATCAACTTCCGTGAGCTTACCGCTATCAGCACCGGTCTGTCCGAGGCTGCCAAGAAGGCTGGCGGAAAGATATCGCCGAGATTCATGGATACCTACAAGGGTATTCTCGAGAATTACCTTGGCAAGTGCCCTGAGAGCACTATCTACAAGGGCGTTACATACACTCCGAAAGAGTTCGTAACCAAGGGTCTGGGCTTAAACATGGAGGATTATGTTTCAGTTACTTCCTTCACTCACTATCCATTCTACACCAGGTTCGCTATAGAGGTTCCTGACAACTGGCGCTGGGATCTGAGCTACAATGTTCCTATCGACGAGCTCATGGCGATGATGGATAACGCTATTGAGAATGGTTACACAATCGCTTGGGGTTCAGACGTCAGCGAGGTTGGCTTCAACCGCGACGGTATCGGCGTTGTTCCGGATATGGAAGACCTGGCAAAGAATGCCGTTGGTTCCGACCAGGCAAGATGGGTTGGCGGCAACAATCCTAACGCAAGGCCTCAGATCGTTGAGCCTGTCAAGGAGCTGACTATCACCCAGGAGATGCGTCAGACCGGTTATGATGACAAGAGCACTACAGACGACCACGGAATGCAGATCTTCGGTATTGCAAAGGACCAGAACGGCACCAAGTACTATATGGTGAAGAACTCTTGGGGCCCTGCCGGAAAGTATAAGGGAATATGGTATGTATCAGAGGCTTTCGTAAGATACAAGACCATGAACATCCTCATCAACAAGAACGCCATCCCTAAGGCTATCCGCAAGAAGATGGGAATCTAAAGATTGCATTGAAAATCAAGAGTATAGATAGTGTTGGAGAGTATGGGTGCTTGGAGTTATTGAAGTGGAAGGAGAGGGATTACTCTTGAAACTATTAATTAAGTAAGTTTAACAATAATTACATAGGTATGAAGAAATTATTCATTGCAGTAGCTGCGTTGTTCCTTGCGAGCGGACTGTTTGCCCAGCAGACAAGCTTCCCGTTCTATGAGTTTACCATAATAAAGAACAATCCAGCTACAATTGTCAAGGATCAGGCACATACCGGTACCTGCTGGTGCTTTGCCACAGTGTCTTTCCTTGAGAGCGAGGCTATCCGCAAGGGTACCGCAGACACATCGCTGAACCTCTCAGAGATGTATATCGTTAGGCAGGAATACCTGAGAAGGGGAGCCGACTTCTACTATCGCCGCGGCAAGGGCCGCAGGGGACCTGGAGGCATCAGCCATCAGGCTACTCTAGATATGGATAAGCACGGCCTTATGACCGAAGAGGCTTACAGCGGTCTCCTCAATGGCGCCAAGTCTCACAACCACACCCAGTTGCAGAAGGAGATAGATGATCTTCTGGATACTGCCGTGGTTTTGAAGAAGGGCGTTCCATTCGACAAGATGAACGAGATTCTGGACAAGTATCTTGGCAAGGTTCCTGAGACTTTCACCTATAAGGGAAAGGAGTACAATCCTATAACCTTCAGGAATATGCTGGAACTTAACGGTGAGGAGTATATTGAAATTACCAGCTTCACTCATCATCCGTTCTACGAGAAGTTCATCATCGAGATTCCGGACAACTGGGATATGGCCTCTTCCTACAATGTTCCGCTGGATGAGCTGGACGAGATCTGCACCAGGGCCCTTACTCACGGTTTCACCGTTGCCTGGGATGCTGATATGAGCGAGATCTACTTTGCCCAGAACAAGCATCTTGCGCTGTTTACTCCGGAGGAGAACCTCCGTGGAATGAAGGCCGTTGAGAAGAAGTATGTGGAAAATCCTATCGATCCTGAGATCCGTCAGGCTATGTGGGATGACTACACCACTTCCGACGACCACCTGATGCACATTACCGGCGTTGCCAAGGACCAGGACGGTGTCAAGTACTACATCGTCAAGAACTCCTGGGGCCCGGACAACGGAGACGGCTACATCTATGTATCCGAGAGCTACTTCAAGGCAAAGACCATTCAGATCATGATCCACAAGGATGCTCTTTCCAAGGACATGAAGAAAAAGCTCGGCATCAAGCAGTAAACCGGTGGCGGTTAAGTCTTTGAATAGCACCACATTAATTATGTAAGCCTGCGGAGAAAAACCTGCAGGCTTATGTATTTATATGGCTATTATTCAGCGATATAGCCGTCACACTCTTTTGTAAGCCTTTTTCCATTATATTTGCATTCAGACAATAAGATCATTGGTTATGATAAAATGTTTTCTGACAAACAGGCTTTTATATGGCATTTGTGCTATAGTTTTGTTTATATCTGCATACGGCTGCAAGTCTGAAGCCCAGAGGCAGGAAGAATCTCTGAATTTGGATTCCCTGAAGACATTGACGGTGATGGGAAGCCCTGATTTTGCCAAGGTGGTTGATTCGCTGAGTAAAGCTTATAATACAGAAGACAAGCATCTTATAGATTCTGCCAGAGCAGCCGTCAAGGATTTTGACAAGATGATAGAGGCTGATTCTCTTAGCAAAGACGCCCTTATGTGGGCCCTTTACAAGAAGGATTTGCTGTTTTACATTCCGGAGATGAACTTCAACAAGATCTTGGGCTATCAGATGAAATTCAGGGAATTATATCTGAAGTACATGTCTGAAAACGACATTAACAAGGAGATCCTGAAGGATAACGAGGATGCCTTCTTGTACTTTACTGCAAAGCCTGTTAATGCAGACAGTGTTTACAATGCCAACCTCTCTTACGAGAATCTCATTTTCAATATGTTTAAAGCCAATGTTTACCTGGGAAATCTGGATGTTGCTCTGGGATACAACGAGCAGATGACTTATCTTATTACTCAGCGATACGGAAAGCATAGTTTCAAGTATGCCAAATGTCTGGCGGATGGAATGAAGCTGCTTGTTATGAAAGGTTGCGACGCATTGGCCTTCGAAAGGCTAAGAGAGGCTGAGAATATCCTTAACGCTCTTGTTAAGGAGGCCGCCGGTAATCCTGACGCTGATATTCCTGCAGATACTCTTTCCGCCCGTCTTTCCGAGATCAGGCAGTGGTATAACGATAACGCTAAGAAATAGGGGCAACGCGATGGGAATCAGAAAGCACATACCAAACGCCTTGACCTGCTGCAACCTGCTTTGCGGCTGCTTGGCTATTATCTGCTCATCCAACCCTCTTGCACCTCTTCTTTTCGTGCTGCTGGCAGCCTTTTTCGATTTCTTTGACGGCCTGGCCGCCAGATCTCTGAAATCTTACTCTGCGATTGGGAAAGACCTTGATTCCCTTGCTGATATGGTGAGCTTTGGTGTTGCACCGGCCATTGTCGGATACAAATACATTCTTGGCCTTGGAGTAAAGGCATTTGGCTACGACCAGCCGTTGTCGGTTTATTTCATCAGGAATTGGTGGCCGGCTGACTATCTTGCTGAACAGCCAGCTATGAAGATTCAGACAGATGGGGCTTTCCTTCCGCTTAGTGGCGGAAATATCACTCTCTTCCTAATAGCATTGATGCTGCCGCTTTTCATTGCGGTTTTCTCGGCTCTGAGACTTGCTAAGTTCAACAACGACACCCGCCAGAGAGATAATTTCATAGGGCTTGCCACTCCTGCTTGCGCCATATTCTACATTTCTCTCATTTGGGCATTATATTCTGCACTTACCCACAGATATTTCTTGTTTACAGCTGAACAAGGTTATCCTAATCCGGCGCTTTGGGTTACTAATTGGATTCCAGTCATTATCGTTCCGGTACTATGCTGGTTGCTGGTGAGCAATATACCGATGTTCTCCATGAAGTTCAGGAACCTTTCATGGCCGGACAACAAGATAAGGTATATCTTCCTGCTGATTGCTGTGGTGGAAATCGTGATGTGTGTAATAGGGGAAGTACCGTTTGCAGTTTGTCTCTGCGCAATTATCGCGACCTACATCATCCTCAACTTTCTGATGCTTGCCTTCCGTCGCAAGTCTCTATCCCCTTCCTGATTTATTATTGACTATTTGATTTGTTGCAAAAACTTGCAAATCTTTCTAATCGCTGAGGATGAACTCAAAGGTCAAAGACAAAATTGAAGGATTATGGGATCAGACGCGGATTGTGCTGAGGCGGCTGAGGATTCTGTGGGCTGTTTATTTTACGGTTCTGCTGCTGTCATTTGGCTTGTTTGCCTTTTGTTCCTCAGTTGCCTTTTATAATTTGTGGAGATCTTTCCGATGGGGAGTTGAAATGCCGGGATATTTATTGTGGGGGCCTCTATGGGGAGCAATCTTGTTGGGTATTTATTTCGTTTTTGTGTTACGGCCTTTGATTTCACTCTTCAGAATTGGCGATAAGACAGAAGAAAAACTGGAACACAATGGTAATCAGGCTTTATTTGATTTTATCGCTGATACTGAGAAAATGGTTTCCGGGCAGCTGGGAAGTAAAGCCGATGATTCATTTTCTTCCGAGACAGATGTATTGGTTGATGCTGATTGCTATGTGACATATCATTACCGTAGGTTTACAGATTGTCTTTTAGGGCGTAAAATGATTCTCTCAATAGGCCTCCCTGGTATTATGTCCATGAATGAATCCGAATTTAAAGCATTCTTGGTCAGGGCTTTGTCTGTAAGGGACGACTCATCTTCGAGGATTAAGTTCTTAGCCAGTTATAGTTTGCTTGCCTTCGTGTATTATGATAAATTCCTTTTCGATGGCTCTTTCAGCAATTATGGCTTGTTAAAGAAAATATCCTGGCTATTTGCCTATTTGGCTATGGTCTTTCTGGCAAGACATGTAAATAAACTCTCCGATGAAATAAATGCTTTGTCGATTTATTTCGATTTGTTTATGGACAATGCTTCTGCCTGGATTTGTGGAAAGGATGCGTGTATATATTCCATTATAAAGAATGATTATCTGACTGATAAATGGGAAGAGTTCTGTGTTAAAATAAAGGATCTCGGACGAGATGAGGGCATAGCTCCGCAAGATGTTATGAAGGCTTTCTGGGAGTTTGCCTATGACCCCAATCGTTCTGAGGACATAGGCGAAATTCCTGAGGATAAGGAATTCCTGAAAGAGAGAATCGATCTTATTTTGCTGGATTCCCTCGCAGAGGAAAGTACTGAAGAAGAAATAAACAAGACACCGGCCATATCTTTATTTGACCAGTCGGTCGTGCAGAAAGTTTTCAACACAACTCCAGACGAAATTTCCAAAAATTGTCTTGGAAACCGTAAGCTTACAAGAAAGTAGCGAAATGGCCGTTTCGCTACTCAACGGGTCTTCTCAATTTACTGGTTTTGAAGTACCTTGATTTTAAGATTTTCGTATTCTTTGTCCACGATGATGGCTAGGACGGGGCGTATGGTGTAGGAGATGTCTTCTCCCTGTTTAACTTCGTAGTGGAATACCAGTTGGCCGTCGTAGTGGTTGATCAGGAAGCCAGGAATCAGGGTGGTTTCTTTCTGGACAGGACCGGTTTCAACGGCAATCACAAACTGTTTTTCAAAGTCGATTTGTGTTGGTTTGCCGTTTTCTCCCATGGTGGTGGCCATGCCGAAGATCTGGTTGAAGGTTTCCTGGTCTGAGATTTTGTGGCTTTCCGGGAGTTGTGCGTTGTTTTTGATGAAATAATTCTCAGCGATGGTGTAGTTTACCTCTGAGGGTTTTCCAAGCATCTGAGGTTCCGGATTGGCTTCTTCTTGCTGTTGCTGGTTCTGCTTGCAGGAGGAAAGGAGAGTTGCGGCTGAAATGGCTGCGATTATCGCGATAGAGATTGCTTTTGCTTTCATGTCGGTGGATTGTTATTGTTTAATGGGGTGGCAGTTGATTGTTGGTGGTTGTATGTTGGTGGTTGTATGTTAATGGTTGTTTGGGAGTTAAATGTTTTATTAGGCTTCAAGGATTTTGCAGAATGAGCCAGGGAGGAGGATGTTGTCAACCTTCATGGCGGCTTTGAATAGCGGGGCCATTTCCTCGTCCGTGAAGCCTGCGATGCCGCAGCCGATGCGGGTTACCAGGAATGTGAGTTCTGGGTGCTGCATGGCAAAGGCGATGAACTGGTCTACGTATGGTTTGATGGTTTCCACGCCGCCCTGCATGGTTGGAATGGCGTATGTCTGGCCGTGGAGGCCTACGCCTTCTCCCCAGACGGCACCGAATTTCTGATATGCATACCATGCTGCTCCGCCGCCGTGAGCTCCTGAGAGGTTGCTGCCGAAGACGAAGATTTCTCCTGGTTTTAGCTCGGTAATGGAGTTAGGGGAACGGCGCTTTTTACCGGGCTTTGGGGCGTTTTGCTTGCTGTCAGACATCTGGGTATGTGATTTTAAGTTGTTGCTATTGGTTGGACTGTTTGCTTTTGTGGCTGAAGATGATGTGTAGTCTGGAGAAGCAGCCGGGGCTGGGGTGCGGACCTTGTGTGGCATCTGGAACGGAATCTCCATGGAGAGTTCCATAAAGCCCTTGTACTTGCCGTTTTTGTACCACGGAGTCTGGTAAATGAGCTTTTTTACGCCGTTTTTCTCTATGGTGTAGGAGTTTGTCCTTGGATGCTCCAGAAGGTCCTTCAGAAGGGTTCTGGCTGGCTCGGGATGGCAGTCCAGGACGTTTTTGCCTATGAGGTCTTCTGCTCCCGGCTTCAGGAAGGTCCTTCTGGACTTCTGGTTCATGTAGAGGATTATTCCTTCTGTATCGCAGACAGTTACTGCAAAGTCCGTTTCTTCTATGTAATTGAAGCTTTTCATATTATTCAGGGGTATGTCAGGGATTAAATGTGTTTCCCGTGTTTGCTTTTCAAAGATAAGCAAAAGGGTGGAAAAGATTTTTGGAAAGAAAAGAATAATTTTTTTGGAGAAATGAAAAAAGACTGTATATTTGCAGTCCCAAAACGGAAGCAATTCCGCGGAAGCTGACTCGCTAGCTCAGCTGGTAGAGCACGACACTCTTAATGTTGGGGTCCAGGGTTCGATCCCCTGGCGGGTCACTTAAAAGCCTTGCAATCAATCGGTTGCAAGGCTTTTTCTTTTATCTCTGCGATTCTTGGGGACTTCAGGCGTTGTTGCTCGTAGTTGGTTCATTTACAGGGACATACTTCGGAGACGGGCCCCATTTGTTTGGTTCCTTGTGGCCGTCTGTGCACATCCATACAAGAACGATTATTCCATAAACGATGATAAACAATGCTCCAAGAAGAGGGATCAGGCCTAAAAGGAAGTAGAGAAGCATCGTGCCGCTTCTTCCGATATCGTGGAGGCGCCTGACGGTCACTGCCAGGTTAGGTATGAGGAAAGCAAGGCCCACAATTATGCTCAGCCAATATCCGGGATTATAAAGGATGCTTCTTCTCAGCATATCCAAAGACTCCTGTATATCGTATGCGGTAGTTTGGGTTGTGAAGTTGAAAAACTCCTTAAAGTCAACGAAGCAGAATATCAGAAGGCTTGTGATTGTGCCTATGGCAAAATACACGAGGTAGAACCACCAGTATTCAGAACGGCGGGCCCTGCCGTGGAAGTTTGCGTATTTCTTGAGGAAGCAGGTCTTGAACGCCTCCATTATGCTTGGCATCGGTAGCTGGCGGTACTGCTGATATTGGTAAGGCTGTGGACCAGGCTGAGGGGTGTACTGAGGGCCTGGAGGAGGGGGAACAGCGCCGTATGAGGCAGAATCTGCCGGGCCGGATGATTGAGTCTGTTGCTCTTTGAAGCCCTCAGGAGGTTCAAGGTTGCTGAGGTCTTCTCCGCAGAACGGGCACTGCTTGGCCCCGATTATGATTTTCTGTCCGCAATACGGACATTTGTCGAGGTTCATCATATTACTTTACCCTGATTACTTTAATTCCGTTGATGTGCTTGCTGGAGATGGCGTAGTCTGCGATGGTCTTTTCGTCAATTACAACCTTCATTTTGCCCATGGAGGCGTGGATGAAGCCGAGCTTTCCGTCTTTTCTCCAGTAGGCGATGGCCACGTGGGCGATGTCCAGGCCTTTTGTGGTTGACATGTAGCCGATTATGTCTCCGCTCTTGATGGATTTCTCGTTGGCCTTGATCTTGTCCTGAGGAATATAGGTATAAGGCTTGGAATTGAGATCCTTTTCCACTTTGGCTATTATGTTGTAGTCTTTAGTAGCCTGGTTCATGGTGCAGGTTTCCATCTCTTTTTCGTTGCCGCAGCATTCTTTGGTTACATCGGCGTCTTTCAGATGCTTGTAGGACTTGTAATGAGTTGTCATGAAGTTGATAGGGTGGTCGTAAACCACTCCGCCGCACTTGAGGGTGATGTCGTCCAGGATGCCTCGCTTTTCTCCCTGGCGGATCCATTCCGTGGTGTAGTGGATGCGGTCCGAGTAGCAGCGAACCATTCCGTCGCGGTAGCGGCTCTGGCGGACCATCTGGCAAAGCTTCTCAAAGTCAGCGTCCTTGCCGTATTTCTTTACCGTAAGGGCCAGGTTCATGCAGGTTTCCACAAAGATTATGCAGTCTGTCTTGCTGAGGTAAACCCTTACATCCTCGCTGTCTCCCTCCTCAAGGGTGCCGGCCACATATTCGTTGCCAAGGAGCTTCTTGGCGGCCATTACCATAAGCTCGCCGGTTGTCTTGGTGTCTTTGTAAGGAAGCAGCTCCTTCATTATTTTCTCGGCGACCGGAATGTCTTTCTTGAGGGTGATGGCATAGAAATCCGGGTCTGACGACAACTTGATGGTGTCGTTCTGGGCGAAGGTGTTTATCGCTGAGAAAGAGATAAATAAAAACGCAAAGCAAATTGCGTAGGCGGTTCTTTTGATGGTGGCCTTTTTCATTGTGAGAAAATTTTTCGAATCAGATTATTATATTTGTGGTAAAGATAGCATTATTTCTGGATATGGCTTTCACTTTATTTTGCAGAAGAGGCGGCGGAGAGGTTTTCTTCCCGCTTTTCAAGGAGCAGAGCGCTTTGATTTCAAAGGCTGCGGCACTGCTGGTGGAAATTCTCAGGGAAGAGTCTTACGAGAAGAAGAAGGAACTCTCCCGTCAGATGAAAGAGGTTGAGAGGGAGGGGGATATCGTTGACGCAAAGATTTCCGGAATACTTTACAAGGCCCGCAGGGTGCCGTTCGACAGGGAGGATATCCAGACTCTGGGCTCCAGGATGGAGTCTTTCCTGGACATGATCCACGACAGTTCCAAGAAGCTTGTGATCTACAGGCCGAACTTTACGGATTCTTCCTGGATCGAGATCGGGGAGCAGATTGTTGAGGACGCCAAGCTGCTGGTTGCCATTACGGATGACTTTGACCAGTGGAAGAAGAAAGGGGAGGAGCTGAAGGCTCTGTGCGGCAAGATAAAGGAGATCGAGAGCGAGGTGGACGATATCTACGAGAACTATATGAGCCATCTGTTCGAGGCCGAAACCAACGGAATAGAACTCACCAAATGCAAGAACATAGTGCAGTCTCTTGAAGATGCCACGGACGTGGCCAAGGAGATAGGGGATTGCATCAAGCTGATGCTTGTCAAGGAAGGCTAAGGGCCTGTATTACAAGGTGCCGTGCTTTAATGCCAGGAACAGGATAATCAGCGCAATCAGCAGCGACACAACCAGAATAAGCATTACTGTATTCAGAACCAGAGCACAAGCCGTTTTCCAGATACTTCTTAGCCAGGATATCTGGAACAGCTGCTTGAAGTCCCATATCATCAGGGCCGGAAGGACTAGAACAGGCAAAGTTTCCCCTGGCTTCATAAACGGGAGAATCAGAATAGACAGGAACAGCATCTGGCAGCTTATGTAAATCTGGACAAAGAAATGCTCTGTGTAGGTCAGATGCCCCATAACCTTTTCTTTCCTGAATAAACGCCAGCAGATAAAGGCCAGGGTTATGTTCAGGACAATGATATAAATGGCCTGGTTATCATCCTTGAACTTTAATAATTTCTTTCCGTATATGATGAAATCGGCGATAATGGATTGTGCCTTTTCACTGTCTATAGTATGTACTATGCCATTCAGTTCAAGAGAATCGAGGCTCGTGTCTACGGTTATGGAACTTGCAGGTCCCTTGTACTCATAGTCTTCAACATCATCATCGTCATCCTCGCCTGCCCAGGCCCACTCCAGGGAATCTGCAGAAATCCTGTTTTCCGGCTTTTCATATTCTGAATACTTTTCGTGGGCGACCTTATTGTTTGTCTTGACCAAACCGGTCCCGATTTCAATCGCGAAAATGACGCAGAGAAGGAACAGAAGATTTATCGGAGCGTAATAGGGGGCGCGGTGGCCGGTAAGGTAATCGCGTATGAAGTGGCCCGGCCTGTAGAAAAGTTCCAGGATGGTTCCAGGTACGCTTCTTTTGTCGAAGTTCAATACTTCCAGCGTGTTGGAAAGGATATTACTTGGCGTAAGCCTGCTGGTGCTGGCTTTCTGTCCGCATCTTGGGCAGAATTTTCCCTTGTATTCGAGGCCACAGTTCTTGCAGGTATGGGGTTGGTTCATACCTTTCATGTCGTACCGCTTGCTCTCCTTCGGGTGGGTTATGCCGTGCCAAAGGAGTATGAAATATTCTCTCAGCTTATGAGCGGTGCGGCGGAAATAATTCATTTAACCTGCTTGTAGATCAATTTGTCCGGACTATCTGCCTGGATCCTCTTGCCGTCTTTGTCCAGAAGCTTGTAGGTTTCTTTTATACCGTCTTTTGAAATTAAGGTCAGGATGCCGTTTTCAATGGAGTAAGTTCCCATTATCTTGGTATCATTGCTTATCTCCGCCAAAGCCTGTTTTGCAGCATCCATTTCTGCACTTCCCACTCCGATGGCC
>JAFYZX010000115.1 GCA_017548505.1 Bacteroidales bacterium
CGTTGATTATCCTGGAGAAATACTGGTCGATCAGGGTGCGCTGCATGTTGATGTCGCGGAAAAGGATTCCGTATAGGGCATCGTTGAGCATGACGTCCAGTCCCTCAAGGGCTCCCATAATCGCGATTTCAGGCATGCAAAGTCCTGAGCAATAGTTGCAGAGGCGGATGTATCGGTGAAGTTCCTCACCTACCTCGTCCAGGGCCTTGCGCATTATGCGGAAGTTCTCCTGGGTAGCGAAGGTTCCGCCGAATCCCTCTGTGGTTGCACCGTATGGCACATAGTCCAGAAGGCTCTGGCCGGTGGTACGGATTACGGCTATGATGTCCGCTCCCTGCCTTGCAGCTGCCTGGGCCTGAACAACATCCTCGTAGATGTTACCAGTGGCAACAATCACATAGATGTAAGGGCGGGCGCGGTCCTCTCCGTATTCGGCAACGTATTTTTCCCTGCGAAGGCGGTGATTGCGTATCCTCTCGATGGTCGAGTCAATCACCGGCTGCACGGCTGCCTGGAGGACCTTAGGATCCGAAATGCGGGCTTCCTTTGTAATATCGAAGCCCTCGTTTGCAATTTTTTCAGCAATCTGCTGAGGAGTCAGGCCGGTGGCTATCATCGCATTGGCGATGTAGAACATCACTCCCTGCGACAGCACTCCCTTCTCCTTGAGCTGCTCTACCAGAACGTTAGGAAGCGGGACGGCACTCTCGTCCACGCCGTCTATGCCCAGGGCGCGGGCAATGGTCCTTTCCGTAGCTACGGTAGTATAGCGCTCCACAAAAGTCTGAACCTCGACCGCAACCTTCTCTGCCAAGGATTTGGCCAAAGCGACTTTCTCAAAATCTAAACCTACTTTACTCTGCATATTCAGTCAGTTTGTCGTGAAGTACTTATATTAATCTTTACTTTCATTCAATATCTTTTCCGCTTCGCCGAGCCACACAGGGTCGATATCCAGGCTGCGGGCCACGTTTATTGCCTCGTGCGGAATCTCTCCCTCGGATGTCTCTATCAGCGTATAATCCATCTTTCCGTCTGTCAGACCCCTAACCTTAAGTCGGCGGAAGAAATCTCCCGGCACATTGTAATGAGTTGTCATAAGAACGGATATCTTCTTGTCTTTCAATATATTCAAAAGCGCCGTAACCAATGCCGTACCCTCTATCGGGTTGGTGGTCCTGGCAGGCTCGTCTATCAGGGCAAGCATCCGGTTTCCTGTACGCATTCCCTTGAGGACATTGTCAATCGCCTTGACCTCTCCCGCAAAGGAACTCAGGCCGGAAGAAAGGTCCTGGTCGTCGCCGATGCAAACCCTTATGTCTTCCTTTATGTCTATTACAGCACTCTTGGCAGCCACTCCGAACCCGAACTGGAAGAGGAGCTGGTTCAGGGCTGTCATCTTCAGGACAACGCTCTTTCCGCCCATATTCGCCCCGATAATGGTAACGCTCTCCAGGCCGAACTGCAGGTCCACAGGCATGAACACACGCTTCTTTCCCCCTACTGCAGCCTGGTTCTGGTACACGTGGACTATATAAGGATGGAGCATTCCCTTGTATGAGGTTCCGCAGTCATCGGAGACCTTTGGTATGCAAAGCCCCATCATCTTCATCTGCAGGGCTTTGGCAAGCAGGACATCCAAGTCTCCCATAGCGTCCATACCGGCCCTGATCTCGGAGAGATGGTTCTTCAGGAGATGAGAAAGGTTCTCCCTTATATCCCTTTCCACAAGCCTCTCCTTTTCCAGAAGTTCCAGAAGCCTCGGCGATGTAAGTTTCAGTTCCGGAGAAAGCCCCTGAAGCTTTCTTATATCCGCCCTTATCCTTCCAAGTTCCTTGGAATAAATGTCATACACATAAAAGCTCTCTATCTTCATTCCCTCCGGATCCAGTATGGAAACCACCGGAGCGAGGTCCGGAATTTCCACCGCCAGGCCGAGAGCCTTGACATCCTTGGCCACGTTACCGGCCAGAAGAGCCAGATACTTGATCTCAAAGAGGTCTACATCGTCCAGAACCACATCCCTTGAGAGGCGGTCCAGGGTTCCGCTGATGTCTCTGAGGCACATAAGCCTGTGCTTCAGGGATGCCAGCGCAGAAGAAGCCTTTCCGTCCCCGTCCACATACAGGGTGCGGAAACACTCTCCAAGACTTCCGAGAGACTTCTCGATCTCCCCTCTTTCCGTCATGAACGGAGACTGCAGCAGGCGGCTGCGGCCGTAAGACGACTGCAGCTGAAGTTCATCAACCATGAACCTCAACCCGCAAGGAATATCAAGACATTCTCTAAGTAACATCGCTAAATGTTTTCTCCGTTCTTAACTATATCATATACAGGCACTCCAACGGCCTCATACATTTTCTTGCAAAGCAGGTCCGAGTCCAGCACGATTCCCCGTGGAGAAACCGGATTGACGCATACGGCTATCAGTTTGCTGCGTCTGAGAACCCTGAGCCTTCCCCCTTTCCTAAGGAAAATCCTCCAGTTCTGCTCAGCGACGAATATCTTGGTGAAATCGCTCACCACCAGCTCAATTTCCTTGATCCTCTTTGAATCTGAAACCAAGCCCAGGAACCTGTCCGTCAAAGCTCCCGCAACAAAAACCGCCTCGCATCTTCCCGTCAAATCATCCTTTATCTTGTCTATGGCAAGGGAGGATTCCACCTGGAAATCAATTACATTTCCATCCTTGTCCATTCCCCACACACCCTTTTCCCTGCCGTCAAACGCAGAGCGATACTTTTCCTCTGCCACATCCAGCCGCACCAGTTCCACAATGAACTTTGTCCTTCTTACAAGGGTATCCAAATCAGCCGAATAGGCAGCACCCGTAGTAAGAATCAGGCTTTCACTTATCACCGGCGATGCGCTGCTAAGCCTGGAAAGCGCACCGTCCACAATCGTAAGGTCCGGAGTGAACTTCTCCACTCCCTGCACCCAGCGGACCAGTCCCTGTGCGGAAGACGGTCCGCTAAGCATCACCTTTCCCCCTCTCACCACCCGGGCAGTCACTATCCTGCCCAATGAACTCCTCTCGGAAGTTATCTCCAGAAGATCGCTGAGCAACTGCCTGCGGGCGTAAAACACTTCTGAAGTGGAAAATATGGTACCGTCCTTGAGTATTATCTCAGGCTTGGCCGTTCCGGTCACCTGATCCTTGCTCTCCCCGTCTATCCCGATAGAGGTTACCGCCACGTGAAAGGATGACGGTAACCTTTCCAGGATATAATTCAAACACACTGTCTTTCCGGTGTTCTTCTCCAGCCCTACTATCGAGAGGCTTTTGAGGCTTTGTATCTGACCGATGAAAGACATTGCGCATCAGTTACTTCTTCTTTGCAACCTTCTTTGCAGCAGGCTTCTTTGCAGGAGCCTTCTTGGCTTTCTTTGCCGCAGCGGCAAGCTTTGCACGGTACTTTACAGCCCTGTCCTCTCTTGCAAGGTGAGCCGGCTGGATAGTCATATCCTTGCCCTCGAGCAGGGAAACAACACCCTCGCACTCCTTGTTCTCCCTGCAATACTTGCAGTTGCACTTGGTTGGCTTGTAATCCTCAGGCTCGGAGTAAGTTGTGATAACGCCCTCGTAGTTTCTCAGGACAACCTTTCCAGGGGCCTGGGAAATAACGTAGTTAGGCATTACCGGAGTCTTTCCTCCTCCGCCTGGAGCGTCAACCACGAAGGTAGGAACAGCATAGCCGCTGGTATGTCCCCTCAGGCCCTCGATAATCTCGATACCCTTTGAAACAGGGGTACGGAAATGCTCGATACCCATAGAGAGGTCGCACTGGTAGATGTAGTATGGCCTTACCCTCATCTTAACCAGCTCGTGAACCAGCTTCTTCATAATGTTCACGCAGTCGTTGATTCCGCGAAGCAGAACGCTCTGATTTCCAAGAGGAACGCCGGCGTCAGCCAGTCTTGCGCAGGCTGCAGAACTCTCAGGAGTAACTTCCTGAGGATGGTTGAAATGGGTGTTGAGCCAGATCGGATGGTATTTCTTGAGCATGTTGCAAAGCTCAGGAGTGATTCTCTGAGGGCAAACCACAGGAGTACGGGTACCGATCCTTATAATCTCCACGTGCTTGATAGTGCGGAGCTTGCTGATAATGTACTCGAGTCTCTCGTCAGGCACCATAAGAGCGTCACCGCCGGAAAGGAGCACGTCCCTTACCTGAGGAGTGTTCCTGATGTACTCGATTGCCTTCTCCACATTGTCCATAGAGGTAGCGGCGTCTGTCTGTCCAGCGAACCTTCTTCTGGTGCAGTGGCGGCAATACATTGAGCACATGTCAGTTATAAGCAGCAGAACTCTATCCGGATAACGGTGAGTCAGCCCCGGAACAGGAGAATCCGTATCCTCGTGAAGAGGATCCAGAAGGTCTGCCTCGGCACGATGAGTTTCGTTTACGGTCGGAATGCACTGCTTCCTTACAGGATCTTCAGGGTTGTTTGGATCAATAAGGCTCAGATAATAAGGAGTTATGGCCATTCTGATAGTCTTCAGAGATTTGCGGATGCCCTCCTCCTCTTCCTTGGAAAGCTTGATGTATTTTTTCAGCTTCTCAAGGGTCTCGATCCTGTTTCTTACCTGCCATTTCCAGTCGTTCCACTGGGCGTCGGTAACTTCAGGAAAGAGTTGTTTTCTTCTTGAAACTGCCATAAAACCGGTTATTAAGCGTAAAGTTCCTCAAAAATCTTTCTCAGTTTAGGGCACTCGCGGAGCTCCTGGAGAGTGATTTCTGCGTGGCCCTTGGTGTAGCCGTTACCGATAATCATGTTCACGTCTGCACCGATTCCCTCTGCTCCCAGAGCTGCCTTGGTGAAGCTTGTTGCCATCGAGAAGAAGTAAACGATACCATCGTCCTTGGTGCAGAGAACAGAAGTCATCTCCTGGTCAGGAACGTTTACACAGTTGATGGTAACATCTGCCAGCTTGCCGTTTGTCAGCTTGCTGACCAGCTCGTTAACCTGTACCGGAGTCATTCCTGAAACGCTCTCCACAACATCGCAGAAGCCAAGATCCTTAATACGGTTGGTTGACCTTGGGCTGTTAGCCAGACCGATAACCTTACCGGTAACGCCTACCCTCTTCTTAGCCTCATAGCAGCAGAGCATACCGCTCTTTCCGCCGGCACCCAGGATAACTACAGTCTGTCCGCTCTGGCAGAGCTTTGCAGTCTGTGCAGGAGCACCTGCAACGTCCAATGCGCTCAAAGCCAGCTTCTCAGGCATATCATCAGGAATCTTTGCGTAGATACCGCTCTCAAAGAGAATAGCCTTTCCCTTGATGTCAACCTGGTCAACATCTGCCTTGATGTTGAGGATCTCGTCGATGCGCAGAGGAGTCAGTGACAGGGATACCAGGGTAGCGATGCGGTCACCTTCCTTAAGGTCGATCTTGCCCTTGAGAGCGTCTCCAATCTTCTCTACAGTTCCCAGAAGCATACCTCCGGAACCGGTACGGCGGTTGCGGTGCTTGCCCTGGAGCTCTACGTTGAGGAGCATTTCCTTCTTGATTTCCTCCATTACCTCGGCCTCGTCGTTAGGGTTCTTGGCCTGGGACTTTGCGTAGTTATGAATATCAGTGAAAGATGCTGAGTCTATGTTAAGTGTCTGAACATCGATGAGAATCTCGTTATCGTAGATCTCGTCCATGTTGTTGTCCAGTTTGTTTGCCGGCTGAGGCAGAACGCCGATCGGCTCAATTACACGGTGGGTACCGTAGCGATTTCCATGTTTTTGCATATTGTTTGTCTTGTGTTTAATTGTTCAACGATTTGATTATTTGCGTGGTGCAAGGCCCAAAATCTCGCGGGCCTCGTGACTGTTGGCAATTGGTCTGCCTAGCTCGTTGGCAAGACGGACTACCTTCTCCACCAAGGCGCCGTTGGACGGAGCCAGAACGCCTCTTGACAGGTAAAGGTTGTCCTCGAATCCTACTCTGACATTACCACCCATTGCGATAGCGGCTGCTGCCATCGGGAAAGCGTGGCGCCCGACTCCGGTAACGGTCCAGGTGCTGCCAGCCGGAATTCCGTTTACCAGCCAGCAGAGGTTGGCAACGGTGGCGGGAGTACATCCGGGAACGCCAAGCACGAAATTGAACTGCATAGGAGCGCCCGGGACCTCGCCCTTGCGGGCCATAGTCAGGATGGTATCCAGATGCCCCATCTCAAAGCACTCGTATTCAGGCTTGATGCCGCGTTCTATCATGCGTTTTCCAAATGCCCTCATCGTAGGCATCGTGTTGTCAAAGATCTCGTCTCCGAAGTTGCAGGTTCCGCAATCGAGGGTGGCCATTTCAGGCAGCGGATCGGTGTCCGTGCTTTGGAGCCTCTCGTCCGGTGTCATGCCTACTGCACCTCCTGTAGAAGGAATCAGGATAACGTCCGGGCAAACCTTCAGGATTGCCTCCTCGCACTCCTGGAAGCGGTCTCTGGACTGGGTCGGGGTACTGTCGTCGAACCTTACGTGAAGGTGAACTATGGCAGCTCCCGCATCCACAGCACTCTTTGCCTCGCGAACGATTTCCTCAACGGTGTAAGGAACGGCCGGATTCTGCTTCTTGGTAACCTCGGCGCCGCAGATAGCGGCTGTGATTATAAGTTTATCCATATCGCAACTATTTCTTTCTCTGGCACTTTGCAGGAACTACGCAAGTTCCGCTGGCTCTGCAGACTACTATTGGCTCCTCCAGCACGTCAGCTGCAGAATCTGACACGTCAGGTCTTGGAACAATCACCTTGCGGGCCTCGAAGACCATCTTTCTGGAAGTGTTTCCAACGTGGGTTATCTCTCCTGTTGCCTCGATATAGTCTCCGGCAAATACAGGGGCGATGAACTCAACGTTGTCGTAAGCCTTGAACAGGCCCTCGTCTCCATCGTTGATAATCAGAAGCTCTGTAGCCACATCACCAAAGAGTTTCAGCATGTGGGCTCCGTCAACAAGGCCTCCGCCGTAATGGGCGTCTTCTCCGCCCATTCTTACTCTGATCAATGATTTTACTGCCATACTATTCTCTAACTTTCTGAAGGTTGTTGGTAGACTGGTAGATGTGGGAAACGAAAACGTGAGGAGTGATAACTGCCTCAGGCTTGATCTCTCCAGCAGGCACAATCTTCTCTGCCTCAACGATTACCACGTCTGCAGCAGCTGCCATCAGAGGGTTGAAGTTCTGGGAAGTACCCACATAGATGCAGTTTCCTCTTTCATCTGCCACTGTAGCGCCGATAAGAGCAACATCAGCCCTGAGTGGCTTCTCGAGCAGATAAGTCTTGCCGTCAACCTCTACGGTTGGCTTTCCTTCTGCGATAACGGTACCCATTCCGGTGGTTGTCAGCACGCCGCCAAGGCCTGCTCCACCGCAGCGGATTCTCTCTGCCAAGGTTCCCTGAGGGCAGAATTCAATCTCCAGCTCGCCGGCGTTCATCTGAGCAGCCGTGTCAGGATTGGTTCCGATATGGGAAACATAGAGTTTCTTGATCTTGTGGGCACCAATTAGATTGCCTACTCCAATTCCCTGATATGCAGTATCGTTGGAGATGAGGGTCAGATCCTTCACATCGCTCTTTGCAAGGGCGTCGAGGATGTCCAGAGGAGAACCGGCGGAGAGGAAACCTCCCACCATAATTGTCATACCGTCCTTAATCATAGAAACGGCTTCCTGTAATGAAATTCTTTTATCCATAAGAAAACGATTTGAATATTATTTGTTTTGCAATTTGATTTTTACTTCGTAAACCAAGCAAATATAATGAAAATTCCCGTAAAAAAATAACAACGATGTTATATTTTTATTTCGCAAAATTTTAAGTAACTTCGCAAGATGCAGGACGGGATGTCCTGAACAGGAAAATATAAACATTTCTCAATATGGAATTCAAAAACCTCATCCTTCAGCAGGAAGGAAACATCCGCATCGTAAAGATCAATAATCCCCAGAGCATGAACGCCCTTAATTCACAGGTCCTTGCAGAGCTGGACCAGGTGTTCTCGGAGATAGAAAACGATCCCCAGACAAATGTTGTAATACTGACAGGTGAAGGCCGGGCCTTCGTGGCCGGGGCGGACATCTCCCAGATGAGCACCATGAACGCCGCCCAAGGCAAGGATTTCGGAGTTCAGGGCTCAAAAGTCTTCCGCAAAATCGAGCTTCTCGGAAAACCTGTGATTGCAGCCATCAACGGCTTCGCCCTCGGCGGAGGCTGCGAGCTGGCCCTTTCCTGCGATATCCGCATAGCTTCTGCAAAAGCAAAGATCGGCCAGCCTGAGGTTGGACTGGGCATCACTCCTGGCTTCTCAGGAACCCAGAGGCTTCCTAGAATTGTCGGCGAAGGCCGGGCCAAGGAGCTTATTTACTCCGCAAAGGCCATCACTGCAGACGAGGCTTTCAGAATCGGCCTGGTAAACAGGGTTGTGGAGCCTGAGCAGCTTATGGACGAGGCACTGGCTCTGGCAAAGACCATCGCCAAGAACGCCCCTATCGCCGTAAGGCTCAGCAAGGAGGCCATTGGCCGCGGAATGCAGACCGATATAGACACAGCCATCGCCATCGAGAACGATCTTTTCGCCCTCTGCTTCTCCACCGACGACCAGAAGGAGGGAATGAAGGCTTTCTTCGAGAAGAGGCCGGCACAGTGGAAAAACAAATAACACACATTATAACCATTAACAATTTAAAACTTTAGTACAATGTTAGTTGCAGTTGTTGGAAACGGAACAATGGGCCACGGCATAGCACAGGCATTCGCTACCGCAGGTCACGACGTACTCCTTAAGGGACGCAGCGAGGCATCTCTTGCAAGAGCACACAAAGCCATCGAGAAATTCCTCAACAGAAGTGTTGAGAAGGGAAAGATGGAGGCAAGTGTAAAAGACGAGATCATCGCCAGAATCAAGGACACCTTCAATTATGAGGATCTCAAGGACGCAGACCTCGTAATAGAGGTTGTAGCCGAGGATATGGCGGTAAAGAAGGAAATCTGGGAGACTCTGGACAAGGTCTGCAAGCCTGAGGCCATCCTGGCTTCCAATACTTCATCGCTGAGTATCACAGCCATAGCAGCATTCACTTCACGTCCTCAGAACGTGATTGGTATGCACTTCTTCAACCCGGTTCCTCTGATGAAGCTCGTAGAGGTAATCAAAGGTCAGCTCACTTCAGAGGAGACTCACAATAAGGTTGTGGAGATTGCAAAGGCTATCGGCAAGAACCCTGTATCTGTTAACGAGGCTCCTGGCTTTGTTGTTAACAGAATTCTCATTCCTCTTGTAAACGAGGGAGTTGGAATCCTGGCAGACGGTATCGCTACCAAGGAGGAGATCGATGCCGCTATGATGATGGGCGCCAACCATCCTATGGGCCCTCTGGCTTTGGGAGACCTCATCGGTCTGGATGTTTGCCTTGCAATCATGGAAGTTCTCTACAACGAGTTCGGAGACAGCAAGTACCGTCCACATCCACTTCTGAGGAAGATGGTAAGGGCAGGCCTTCTCGGACGCAAGACCGGCAAGGGCTTCTACGACTACACCAAGTAGAAAAACCGTTTAAGCAACAAAAAAGGCTGGGAACACATCCCAGCCTTTTTTGTTGTAATACTGCAGATTACCAGAATTTGTATCCGAATGAAAGAGTCAGGTTCCTGCTCTTTGCCTTTACCGGATATCCCCTGCCGGATGTCTGGTTAATTATACCATAATCATAACCGGCCCTTATGGTGTACTTGTCCTGTATCTCCACGCCCACGGAAGCGTTCACGGAAGCATCTATTCTCCTGAAACCATTGAGACTGGACCTGTCGTAATAATTTCCGTCGATTTTTTCGCTGGCCTCATGACTGTTGTAGCGGGCAGAAGTCTTCCATTTGCCAAAGAGTCCGAAAGAAGGAGTGACACCGGTTTCAAGCATCATTGCAACATCCTTTCCCATAGGAATATACAGTCCGAAATGTACCGGAAAGTCAGCACTGTATCCCCGGTCCTTTGTATCGACGAATACGGTTAAATCATACTTGTTCCTGTAGTCTTTAAGGTTATA
>JAFYZX010000002.1 GCA_017548505.1 Bacteroidales bacterium
AACCGCTGCATCCAGTATGCAGTCAAGCACAAGATGGACTATATGGAGTTCCTCGGCGAGGTGATTGACCTTGTTCACAAGGTTCAGCTGGCTTATAACGAGAACCTTAAGGATCTCCAGGCAAAGGGAATGCTTCCTCTGTTCGATGCCGGTTACATCAACATCGGAAGGCAGTACCTGACAGTCGGAATCAACGGTCTGGTAGAGGCTGCTGAATTCCTGGGCTACAAGATTGACGACAATCCTGAGTACGCAAACTACGTTCAGGAAGTTCTCGGACTGGTTGAGAAGTACAACAAGAAGTACCGCACCAAGGACACAATGTTCAACTGCGAGATGATTCCTGCAGAGAACGTTGGAGTAAAGCACGCAAAGTGGGATCGCGAGGACGGATACTTTGTACCGAGAGACTGCTACAACAGCTACTTCTACATCGTTGAGGACAAGAATCTCAATATCGTGGACAAGTTCAAGCTCCACGGAAAGAAATATATAGAGCACCTTACCGGCGGAAGCGCCCTTCACATGAACCTGGAAGAGCATCTTTCACAGGCCCAGTATCGCCAGCTTCTGAAGGTAGCCGCAAAGGAAGGCTGCAACTATTTCACCTTCAACATTCCTAACACAATCTGCAACGATTGCGGACATATAGACAAGCGCTATCTGAAGGAGTGCCCTCACTGCCACAGCACCAACGTGGACTATATGACACGTATCATCGGCTACATGAAGAGGGTTAGCAACTTCTCGGCTCCAAGGCAGAAGGAGGCAGCCCGCCGCTATTATGCCAAGAATCACGGAGAGATAGCTTCCGCCCTGACAATGGCTGACGTTGAAAAGCTGGAGCAGACCGCAAAGGCAGAGCAGGTGGCCAGGGAAGAGAAGGCTCACGTTGAAGTTTAGTGATCAAGTGTTATAATTTTGATATCGTATGTCAGGAGATTCCTGACCAGATAACCCTTGCACTCAACATTTCGGGTTGTCCCAACCGGTGCCCCGGCTGCCATAGCCCGTGGCTCTGGAAAGACGAGGGTGTGCCGCTTGACAACCATTTCCTCTCACTTCTGATAGAAAAGTATTCCTCAGGCATAACCTGCGTCTGCTTTATGGGCGGAGACCAGGCTCCGGAGCAGGTAAATGCCCTTGCATCGTTTGTCAGAGAGAAGTTCCCGCACCTGAAAACTGCCTGGTATTCAGGCTTTGAGGATATACATAAGGCTATCAGCATCTCCAACTTCGACTTCATAAAAGTAGGCCCTTACGTGGAAGAGAAAGGAGCCCTCCGTTCCGCTTCCACCAACCAGAAATTCTACATCGTTGAGCCTGACGGCAGACTTACCCTCTATCATTTTCCTCCAAAGAACGGCTAGAGCAAAGGTTTAGCATAATTTTTGTACTTTCATATCCTGAAAAGCATTTAATGGTTATGAAAAGGTTGTTTTTATTTTCAGCGATGGTTTTGTCTTGCGCTCTTTGCCTTGCCCAGAACAAGACTTCATACGCCGGGATATATTACTATGACTCATCGTCTTACGGGGTGATGGACCGAGACTCGGCAGACTATTACAGGGTTGTTGAAAACAACAACACTTTCAACGACTATTACGCCAAGGACAATGCCTTGAGGGCAAGCGGAGCTCTTTCGTACGCAGACCCTTCCGACGACAGCAAGACGGTTTTTGAAGGTGCTTTCATAGCCTATTATCCTTCCGGAAAGGTTTGGATCAAGCAGTTCTTCAAGGGCGGAATCAACGACGGGGAATACACCGAGTATTTCGAGAACGGCCTGATGAAGCAGCACGAGTTCTACAAGATGGGAGTGCTGGACGGTGTGAAGACCGTGTTTGAAGAGGACGGCAAGACCTGCAAGCAGTGGGAGTACAGGGACGGAGAACTGGTCAACGACTACTACACGGAGAGTGGCGGAGGTTATTCCGTTGACTATAACTCCACTACCAAGGAACCAGTCTGGAGGGACGTTACAACTTCAGACCTTAATGTAATCAAGGACAAGAAGGGCAATACAATCCAGGCATACGCCATCAACGGACTGTATGTTTCCCTGGATGTTGCCTACAGGCATTACTTTGGAAAGTATTATGTTCTTCAGCTTTTCATACAGAACAACTCTCCGGAGGATGCCTATTTCACCTTTGACGATGTCTCCATTGACAGCCCTAACGGAAAGATCAAGTTCTTCTCCAGGAGCGATTTCGAAAGGCGTATGAGCAGCCGCCAGGGATGGGCAAACTTTGGACTGCAGGCGGCAAGCATTGCTACGGCCATTACTCTTGAAGCGGTAACCGACGAGGCTTTCTACCGCCAGAACAGAAGGCATCACCGCACCTTCGGAAGAGACTTCGCCCAGGATATGTCCGCCTTCCTTATCCGCCAGAGTGCGGTTGTTGGAAGTGTCCTGGTATCAGGGCTTTTCAACGAGGAGAACATGAAGGTCAGGAACGAGAATATCGGCTATCTGAGAAACTACCAGATCAAGCCTCATTCTTCAATCACCGGCTTTGCCTACGCCAAGTACAGTCCAAGTGCAAAGATGATAATGGTGAACCTTCCTATCAACGGCAAGATTTACCAGTTCCCGGTGGATGTGACTCGTCTGAAAAATATCGACGACTAGATCTTCCTGAAATTCAGCAGCAGCGAGTTGCTGACAACGCATACGCTGGAGGCGGCCATAGCTGCGCCTGCAATCATCGGATTAAGCATAAAACCGTTAACCGGGAATAGAACACCTGCTGCTACAGGTATTGCAATCACATTATAGACAAATGCCCAGAAAAGGTTCATTTTAACGGTCTTCACCGTTTGGCGGGATAGTCTTATCGCTGAGGAAAGTTTCCTTAAATCAGAGCCCGTGAGGGTGATTTTTGCGGCATCCATAGCAATGTCGCTGCCGCTGCCCATCGCGATGCTGACATCCGCTCTTGCAAGCGCAGCGGAGTCGTTGATGCCGTCTCCAACCATAGCAACCTTTTTGCCCTTTGCCTGAAGCTCTCTTATGAACTTTTCCTTGTCTGCAGGAAGCATTGAAGACCTCACTTCCCTGATGCCGCATTCCTCAGCGATAGCCTTAGCGGTCAGAGGATTATCTCCTGACAGCATCACCACTTCCATTTCCAGATCCTGAAGTTCCTTTATGGCCTGCTTAGATGTTTCCTTAACCTTGTCCGCTACTGCAATAACAGCCAACAGTTCTGTATTGAGTTCATTGTGTTCTGTCTGTTTTTCGCTGTTTATTTCACTCAAATTCTTGGCAGAGAAATAGACAACGGTCTTTGCCTGAGTTTCATACTCTTTGGCCTTTTCAAGAATTGACGCGGAAATTTCTATGCCTTCATTTTCCATCAGGGCAAGATTGCCTGCAAGGAATTTCTTTCCTTCATAAACGCAGCTTGCTCCCTTTCCCGGGAAGTTCTTCACGCCGGTAACTTCCGTATGCGGATAATGCCTTGCAATTGCATCAGCAACAGGATGCTGGGAAAGGGCTTCCATTCCGCCCAGAATACCACTCAGCAAATTCTTTGCATCTGTATTCAGCTCTTGCAGACCGCCTATGTCAAACTTGTCATTCCAGTATACATCTGTGACTTCTGGATGTCCTGAAGTAAGAGTTCCAGTCTTGTCCAGTGCCACTACATCTGTTTTGCGGAAATTCTCCAGGGCCTCGGCATCTTTGATCAGTATGCCGTTCTGCGCTCCCTTTCCGATGCCCACCATAATGGCGGTAGGGGTGGCAAGCCCCAGGGCGCAAGGGCAGGCGATAACCAGCACCGTTACCAGAGTTAAGATGGAATGTATCAGATAGTTGTTGCCGGTTGCCATACCGCAGACGTTCCAGACTATGAACGCCAGAACTGCTATGCAGATAACCGCAGGAACAAACACAGATGCAATCTTGTCTGCAAGCCTTTGGCTAGGGGCGCGGCTTCCCTGCGCCTGACGGACAAGCTCTATTATCTGGGCCAAAGATGTTTCGGCTCCTACTTTCTCTGCCTTGAAGGTGAAGCTTGCTGTCTGGTTGATGGTGCCTGCAAACACCTTGTCTCCAGCCTTTTTCTCAACCGGTATGCTTTCTCCGGTAAGCATGCTTTCATCCACATAACTTTCTCCTTCCACAACAGTTCCGTCCACTGCAATCTTCTCCCCCGGCTTCACCACCACAATATCTCCAACCGCCACATCCTCAATGCTGACTTCAATGTAACTGCAAACGCTCTTACCCTCCGGATTTTCCGCAGGCTGGGAGCAAAAACCCTCCAAAACGCTCTTACCCTCCGGATTTTGCGCAGGCTGGGCGCACTCCTTGCGCTGGAGGATCGTAACTTTCTTGGGCTGGAGACCTGCCAGGCGCCTTATCGCTGAGGAAGTTGAAAACTTGGCCCTTTCCTCCAGCAGCCTTCCCAGAAGAATGAAGGCGATGATAACCGCGCAGGATTCAAAGTACACGTGGCTTTCAAGGCCGCGGCTGGTCCAGACAGAAGGGAACAGTGTATTGAACACGCTGAAAAGATATGCCACTCCGGTTGAAAGCGCTATCAGCGTATCCATATTGGCGTGGCCGTGCTTTGCCTGTTTCCAGGCATTTACGTAGAAGTCCCGGCCAAAGAAAACAATGGAGATTGTGGCCAGCACCCACATTATGAGATTTGCAGTAATTGTTGAAAGGTGAAAACCGCCTATGGATAGACCTGTGGAATGACTGGCAGATGAAAAGTCGCTGAGACTTCCCATTGAAGACATTCCGATGAAAACTATGGGTATGGCGATGATTATCGCCCAAACAGTTTTCCTAAGAAGCCTTTTGACTTTTTTTTTTCGTCTTCGGAGTTGTCGGACGCTGCAGAAAGGGGAGTCGTGTCCATATCATATCCGGCGGCAACTACGGCTTCCCTTATCTGCTGAGGGGTAATTTTGCTTTCGTCAAACTCAATGAGTGCGCTGTTAGACGCGAGGTTAACGTTCACGTCCTTAACCCCATCCAGCCCTTCAATAGCCTTCCTTACATGCGCCACGCACATAGCGCACATCATATTCCTGATATGAAAACTCTGCTTTACCATATTTTAGTATTCCCAATCCAAAGATACTAATCTATTTTGAAATTTATTTACCCAACTCCTTCGGAGATTTATGAGACTTTAGAGATTTGGCATTCTGCTTTGTAACAACACTTCGCCCAAGCTGCTTCTCTAATGCCTTGCGTGCCGTTGCTGCAACATTACCTCCTTTCTTTGCGATAACAGTTTGCTCTTTGAAGCCTCTCGGATCTTCTTTCTGAGATAGTTCTGTAGTTGCAACCTCTGCAAGAGTATTCAAAACACTTTCAGTACGTGTCAGATGGTCTCTAAGATTCTCTTTCTTGAGTCCCTTATAATTCTTGTACTGCTTAGTTGTCATCCCAGACCATTCTTTGGTAATGATATCAGTCAGGGATGCATATTGTTGTCCAGCCACTCCAGTCCGTTGCCACTCATCTGTAAGTGCTTTTCTTGCTTCTTTGCCCTTCATCCTCTCGTTTATCCAGGCTTCTGAATATCCCAGCCGACGGTAATACTCATAACCTCGGTCTATCGCCAGTTCCGGATCTTGGATTTCATCAACTCTCTCACTAGCCACTTTGGCCATCCACAACTTGAATGGTTCTGCTTTTGGAGATGGTATTGACTGAATAATCCTAAAGACGCCCTCTTGATCTGAGCAATTAACATTTTGAGTGCCTCCAGGAGTCTTCATAGGAAGGGGGGTGACAATTTGTCCCCACCCTTTTGCAAGTTCTGGATCTCTTGAACGTAATTTTTTAAGATAATCCGACGGATTGCTGCTGTCTGTGAGAACAGCTACAACATCAACCACGGAGAAATACCATTTCTCCTCTTTTTCATTCCACGCAGTGCGGATCTTTCTGTCACCGAACAACTGCAATGCTTCTTTCTTGCTCATACGCACATGTCTTTACAGAAGTAAAGGTATGAACAATCATCCTAAAAAACGAATGTTTTTAACAATTTCTTGCCATCATATCAAAGACCGCAATTAACTAAAATTCTGCCATATACATAATGCTCATAGTATATCTTATATGTATATACTACTTAGAGTATGTTATATGTAATATCTTATATATTTCTGCGAAATAAAGAAACGCGGGTGGTTGTTCCGCCCGTGTTTCTCTTATCAACCGCGTCCTTTTTTATTGGTTAGTTAAAACTCTTTGTGGATTCTTTCCATCAGGTCTGGGATAGGGAGGTGCTGAGGGCACTTTGCAAGGCATTCCTGGCAGCCAACGCAGGTTTCTGGGCCGCCGCCCTGGGCGAATTCCTTGCGGAAAGCATCGGCGAACGCGGCCTTCTTCTTTGCGTATTCGCTCTCGCTCTGAGTCTCTTTGTTAGGAACGTTTCCGTCCATGACAAGCTTATTGTAAGTTGCGAATACTGAAGGGATTTCAACCTCGAATGGGCAAGGCATGCAGTAGCGGCAAGCGGTACAGTTGATTCTCTTGTAGCTCTGGTATTCCAGGATGGCCTTCTGGAGAGTTGTCTGCTCGTCAAGACTCAGAGGCTTGAAGTTGGTGTAGCTCTTGAGGTTATCCACCAGATGCTCCATATAGGTCATTCCGCTCAGCGATACCAGCACATTTGGAAGGCTTCCAAGATACCTGAAGGCCCAGGACGCTATGCTGAGATCCGGATTCTTGTCCTTGAGGATCTTGTTGGCGCTGTCAGACAGGCTGGCGAGCCTTCCGCCCAGCAGAGGTTCCATGATTATGGCCGGAATCTTCCTTTCAGCCAGGGAGTTGTAAAGGTACTCCCCATCCTCTTTCCAGTCTATGTAGTTGAGCTGGATCTGCACGAAATCCCACGGATGCTTGTCAATGACATAATCCCAGCAAGCACGGTCTGAATGGAAGGAGAAACCGAGGTTCTTGATCCTTCCCTTGCGCTTCTGCTCAGCCAGATACTCGTATCCGCCAAACTCCTCGTACACCTTTTCGTAGCTGCTCTGCTTGGAGATGGAGTGCAGCAGATAATAGTCGAAGTAATCCACCCCGCATCTCTGGAGCTGCTCTTCAAATATTCTCGGAATATCCTCTTTGCTGTTGATTGCAAACGTAGGCATCTTGTCTGCAAGCAGCCAGGTGTTTCTCGGATATTTTTTGAGAGCATTGCCGATAACGCCTTCGCTCTTTCCTCCGTGGTAAATGTATGCGGTATCGTAGTAGTTGATGCCGTGAGCGTATGCATAGTCCACCAGCTCTTCTGCCTTAGGCACATCTATAGGAGCGGTTCTGCCTTTTCCGATAGTAGGGAATCTCATGCAGCCGAAACCGAGCATGGAAACCATCTCTCCATTCTTGTAGTTTAGCCTTTTGTCAACAGGGGTGATGTCTCCGTCCAGGGCCTTGGCCTGGAGGTTGGTCAGGAACGGGTTGTTCTTGAAGGAAACGGTGCTGGCCGCCAGTGCGGCTGCTCCCAAGCCCATAAGTTTCAAAGCCTTTCTTCTGCTGATGTCTTTGTTGTCTTTCATGGTGGATTATGATATTGGTGCTTATCTGTTGCAATTTAGCAAAAAAAATCAATCGGGGAGGATGGTTACAGGCATTCCCACCCAGGCATAGTTTTCCTTGAGGTGGATAATGTCCTCGTCGCGGAGGCGGATACAGCCCTCGCTGCCCCTTCCCGGCACGCTTTCCTCGTTATTGGTGCTGCCGTGGATACCTATGCCGCTCCATTTGTAGGTATTGAGCCTGAGAAACCACTTGCCGTATGAAAGGATGCTGCCCCTTCCGTCTCCGAAATCGTGCTTCCAGTAGCCGGAAGGCTGGATCTGGGAAATCTTGAAAGGCTTTCCCTCAGGCGATTCGGGAGTTCTCATATCTCCTTTCTTCTGTTTGTTGCCTGGGTTCTTTCCCACACATACAGGATACTCGGCGATGAGGGTTTTCTCTCCCTTGACCTTTGCATACACGTAAAGTTTAAACTCCTTTTTGGAGATCACGATGTATGAAGTGCTTTTTGGGAACGTGCCGGTAAAATGGACTATCCTTTCCACTTTCTTGTCCTGGGAAAAAGCGTTAAGGCTGCAGCACAGAAATGCCGCAGCCATAACGAACGCTTTTGCAATGAATTTCATTGATTGTGAATGACTTTAGTTGGCAGGCTGCTGAGGAGGACGCTGGCCCTGAGGAGGGCGCTGTCCGCCAGGACGGTTACCGCCGTTTCTCATCTTCCTCATGCGGTCCATCATCTCTTTCTGCCTCTGCGCTTCCAGTTCCTCGTACTTTGCATACTGCTCGTCGGAGAGAACTTTCCGGATTTTCTTGTCGCATCTTTCCCTGGAGGCCTTGACCTGTGCCTGGGTGCCGCTCATCTCGGTCTTTGTTTCCCTTCTGCCGTTCATTCCCTCAGGAGGTCTCACGCCGCCGCTGCCGCCCGGTCTCATTCCACCGGGACGCATTCCGCCAGGTCTTCCCTGAGGCATAAGGTTGGCCACTTCCTTTTCCCTGTTGAGGATGGCTTTGTAAACCTTCTTGAACTGCTTTTCAGTAAGGTTGAGTTCCTTGTTGAGCCTGTCTGTCTGCATCTGGGCCCTTTCTTTTGGAGTAGTCTGTTTAGGACGTTCTCCACCTGGTCCAGGTCCCTGAGGTCTGTCCTGAGCCATTATCGCCGAGAAAGACAATACCAGGGCTGCTGCCATCAATAAAAATCTTTTCATTGTTTTTTTGTTTATGTGTTTATGTGCTTAAGTCCGAGTTCCGCACCTTTTTCCTTCATCAGTCCAAAGGCCTGGTCAAAGTTGTTTTCAATCTTTCCGTCCAGTATGGCTTCCTTCACGTATTCCTTGATTATACCGATTTCTTTCCCTGGGCCTATCCCGTAGTACTCCATCACAAGTTCTCCGGTAATCGGGTTCTTGAAGTTGCGGATGGCATCCTTTTCCTCCACCTCCACGAGTTTCTGCCTTACCAGCTGGAAGTTGGATTTCAGGCGGCGCACCTTTGCCTCGTTCTTGGAGGTTATGTCCGCATTGCAGAGAATCATCAGGTCATCGATATCGTCTCCCGCATCAAACAGAAGCCTCCTAACCGCGGAATCCGTTACGGCATCTTCCACTAGGGCTATTGGTCTCAAATGCAGTGCCACAAGTTTCTGAACGTACTTCATCTTCTCGTTCAGAGGCATCTTCATCTGCTTGAAAATGCCGGGCACCATCCTGGCTCCCACCACTTCGTGGCCGTGGAATGTCCAGCCGGCTGTGCTCTCGTATCTTTTGGTTGCAGGCTTTCCGATGTCGTGCAGCAGTGCTGCCCACCTGAGCCAGAGGTTATCTGACTGCTCCGCGACATTGTCAAGAACCTGGAGGGTATGCGCAAAGTTCTCCTTGTGGCCCCGGCCTTCCATAGTCTCCACTCCCTGAAGCGCGGAAAGCTGCGGCAGGAACTCTTCCAGAAGGCCTGTCTGCTGCAGAAGATTCAGTCCGATAGAAGGTTTTGGAGCAAGAAGAATCTTGTTCATTTCCTCGGCGATCCTTTCTCTGCTGAGTATCTCCAGCCTTCCTTTGTTTCTCTTTATGCTCTCGATGGATTCCGGAACGATGGTGAAGTTAAGCTGGGTGGCAAACCTTATTGCGCGTATCATCCTCAGCGGATCATCGGAATAGGTGATATCCGGATCCAGAGGAGTCCTGAGCAGGCCTTTCTGAAGGTCAGCCACTCCCCCGAACGGATCCACGAGGTTTCCGTAGTCTTCTTTCTGCAAGGAGAATGCAAGGGCGTTGACGGTGAAGTCCCTCCGCTTCTGGTCATCTTCGAGCGTTCCGTCTTCCACAATCGGCTTTCTGGAATTGCGGTTGTAGGATTCCTTCCTTGCTCCCACAAATTCTATCTCCACGCCGTTATGTTTCAGCATCGCGGTGCCGAAGTTCTTAAACACGCTGACCTTGCTTCCCACTTTTTCTCCAACCGCCTGGGCTATCTCTATGCCGCTTCCTTCCACCACCACATCTATGTCGTTCCTCGGCCTCTGGAGGAAGCAGTCACGCACAAAGCCTCCGATCACAAAGGCCCTGACACCGTGCTCGGCGGCTGTCTCTGATATTACCTTGAATATCTTGTCTTTCAGGAATATGTCGTTTCCTCCTGTCATCTTTTCCTCTTTCTTTTCTTCATCGTAAGCAGGTATGTCGCCGATGAAGACATATTGCTTTTTCTCCTCATCATAGCGGCAGGCAAAAGTTTCCTTGCCGTTTGTCGCCACAATGTATTCCACCTTGAGTATCAGGGCATAGTTCCATATCTGCTCAAAGGTCTTGGAAGAAATCTTGACATTCGGCCTCTTGCACTCCACAATCATCTTAGGACTAAGGTCCTTCCCGTAGCATACGATATCGCAGCGCAGCTTTACATCTCCGATGGAGATTTCCGTCTCGCTGCCTATCATGTGCATCGGCCAGCCCCGCCTCTCGTTCAGGTAGCGGATAAACTGCTGGCGGACATTTTCCTCCGGCGTAAGGGCCACGTATTTCTTCCTCAGCGGGTCAAATACTTCTTCCATACTCAACATACAAATATAACGAATCTCAACGTATATTCTTTTGGAAGATTGGCTAAAAGGGGTTAATTTTGAAGTATGGCACAGAAAGTGGACAAGGAAGCGTCGGTAAGGAAGTTTTCCGAGATTATGGACAATATCCGCAACAAAAAGTTTGCACGGATGTATGTCCTTGCGGGTGAGGAGCCTTATTACTCCGATGTAATCATAGATGCCCTCAACTCTACAGTTCTGGACGAGAGCCAGAAAGATTTCAACCTGAGCATTGTCTATGGCAACGAGACCGATGCCGGGCAGATTGTCTGCCTGTGCCGAAGGTATCCTGTTGCCAGTCCTTATCAGCTGATTATCGTCAAGGAGGCTCAGCAGCTTTCCAGCCTTCAGCCTTTCGAGTATTACCTGAAAGTTCCTGCTCCGGATACTATTCTGGTCCTGAGTTTCACAGGCAAGAATCTGGACAAGCGTACAGGTTTCTACAAAAGCCTGAAGGACAAGGCGGAGGTACTGGAATCCTATCCTCTGGACGAGTGGAAGGTTCCGCAGTGGATTACAGATTATGTGAGGGAAAAGGGCTATTCCATCGATCCTGACGCAGCCCAGCTTCTGGCCCAGAGTGCTGGTGCATCTCTGAGAAAGATAGTCCTTGAGATAGACAAGCTCTTCAAGGGCACGGACGGCACTGTAATCAAGGTCAAGGACGTTGAGGTGAATATCGGCGTTTCCAGAGACTACAACCCGTTCGAGCTTTGCAAGGCAATCAGCGAGAGGAACATGATGCGTGCTTTCTCAATCGCTGAGGTATTTGCTTCCAATCCCAAGAAATACCCGATTCAGGCCACTCTCGGCGCCATGTTCTTTTATTTCAACCAGCTTCTTACGGTCGAGGCGGAACTTAGCGCAGGGGAAAGAGACTTCTACTCCGCCTGCCAGAGGGCCGGAGTCTTCGGAACCCAGAGAGTCAGGGAATACCAGACTGCAGCCAGAAACTTCCCGCTGAAAAAGACCATGGGCGTAATTTCCCTGATCAAAGACACGGACCTCAAGTCCAAGAGCAACTATGGCGGCAACTCCACAGACGGAGCCCTTCTGAACGCCCTTCTGACAAAGCTTTTTGTATAGGGCTATAGTTTATTTGGATGTTCTTTTAGAAATCGCTTTACCATAAACGTCAGGAAATAGGGAAATGTGTAGAACTTGCCATTCCAGCCGATGTTTTTGTAGCCCAGTTTGATGCCATAGTGAATATCAGAATAGGAATTCCAATCAATTAGATGATTCAGAGATGCTGTAGCGCCATCGTTGGATTTCACTTCAACAGGGATCAAGGTATTTGCATCCCGAACAAAGAAATCCATTTCCAGAGCGGGGTTGTCTTTCTTGAAAAAGTACAGGTCTTTGTACCCTGATTTTACGAGCATTTCTCCAACGATATTCTCATATATGGCACCTTTGTATGTGCCAAAGTTCTTGTTAGCCCTGAGATCTTCTTGGGCTTCCTCATCAAGCGATGCAATGAGAAGCCCTGTGTCATGGTAATAGATTTTATAGTTATTGGCTTCATAATTGCCCTTGAGTGGAAGCTCTGCCTTGTCAAGACAGTAGGCAACATTAATAACCCCAGCTTCTTTCAGCCAATCCACACAGCCTACATACTCGCGGTTGCGAGCTCCTTTTGCCACCTTCGTTACCTGGAATTTTTTGTTGTCCTTGGCAAGAAAGGTGGAAATATGATTATATATAGCCAGTATCTTCGCCTTGTCAGTTTCTTTGGCATATTTCGTAATATCTTCCTCGTAGTCTTTAAGGAGTTGCCGCTGGATTTTTAAAGTTCCTCCAAAATGGCCGTTGCTGATATAGGTCTTAATTACCTCAGGCATTCCTCCAAGTGTCATATAGTCTCGGAAAACATCCATCATAGTGTCCATTTCTAGCTTGGAAAAAGGCATCAGGTAAAGCATGTGAGTATAAAGATCCTCTATTTGGGCGGGGGAATATCCCTTTGCCCAAAGGAATTCCTCAAAGTCCATAGAATACATCTCATAATCATCTTTAAAGCCGACGGCATTAGATTCAATCTCTTCATAATAAATACCCATCAAAGAGCCAGAACAGATTACGTCAAACCTCTTGTCTTGGCAAAAGGATTTAAGTGAAGTAGCACAGTCTGGGCATTTCTGAAGCTCATCAAAGAAAATAAGTGTTTTGCCAGGGATGAACTCCCAAGATGGCTCAAGAAGTGAAATGTTCTTGATAATGGTATCTACCTCATACCCGTCATCGAAAATACCCCTGAATTTCTTCTGGAGCACAAAGTTTATTTCTAGGACAGACTCATAGTTTGCCTTGCCGAAAGCCCTTACTGACTCTGTCTTTCCAATTTGCCTGGCACCCTTGATGATAAGAGGTTTGTGGTTAGGGTTCTGTTTCCAAGCTTCTAGATAGCTATCTATCTTTCTTTTAAGTAGTTTCATAGTTATAATCACAAAATCCGGTACAAATATAGGCACTTTTTCACATATTTTGGAATAAATATGGATATTTTTCCACATTTTAAGTCTATTCCTGCTCTATTTTGCCCGACAACTACAAAACAAAAGCTCCCGGCTTCAGCAACGAGGCCGGGAACTTTTATAACGCCAATAAGGACAGTTTGCTTTAATTATAATAATTCGGATACATTGTAGGGCTTACAGGTACATTGTCTCTGTCCGTAGCAGGATTATAAACCCAGCGGCCTTTGTCTTTAAGACGCTGGAGCCACATTTCTCTTCTTATTGCATCATTCTTTGGATCATACCCCCCGGACTTGCTCAAGCAAGAAGCAGGTATTTCTATAGACATTGTAAAGTCAACAGGTTCTCCCGATGAATTATACGCAGGAGAAATGTGTTTAGATTTGAGTTCACTCATTCTATTGATTGCGGTAATGACAGATTGATCCAGAGTCTCGTTTCCGCAGGATTCTTCAATTTTCAAGTTCTCAAACTTGCCGTCTCTGGCTACAGTCATAGTCAATATGATATCCTTTAGTGATTGCGTGTCCTCTTTTTGTTTCGGATACTTTATGTTCTTTTTTAATTGTTTAAGAAAACCTGTAGATGTGAGAGAATGGTTTTTATAAGAAGGTAAAGACTTAATATCTGATTCTTGAGCCCAAACAGTTTCTCCTATCAGGCATAATAACAAAAGAAGAAATGTAATCTTCAGCGTATATGCTTTCATAAAACTAACTATATATAAGATATTTATGGATGGTAATATCCAGAACGGTCTCCAAAGAAAGGATCCTTGCCGGAGACAGCCGGATTCCAATAATGATTGTAATAATATGTCCTGTATCCCAAATCTTTATTCTCTGTGGGTTCCTTGAAGTCTCTCGGGGTTATCCAGCGGAAGTCGAACCTTACTGTCACGGTACAAGGTATAGGGCCTTCTTCCGAATAAGCGGGAGTCATGAATTTTTTGCGGGTGAAATTCTTGCACAGGTTCAAAAGACGACTGTCAACAGTATTGCTTCCTGAAGTCTCCACAACTTCCGCTTTTTTCAATGAACCGTCATCGTTAAAAAGAAAACTGACTACCGGATGATACTCTCTTTCTCTGGTAGGGCTGTTACGGAATTCATATTGGATGTATTTGTATACAGCCTGCTGAAAAACCTCACCTTTGAACTTCGGGAAATCAGTCAGGGAGGAATCGCCTGCCTGGGCCGAAACATTCAACGGCACCAACAGGGCTAATGCAAACAAATAGAATAACTTCTTCATGACTGTATGTTTTTAGTTCAATCTGATGTCGGTCAGGGCCTCAATTGTTTTTTCAGGTTTGTTTTTCTTGGAAAAGAAGATGTCAAAACTCTGGAAGTCTTCTCCGTTTACAGGAAAGACCAATGTCAGGAAACGGGAGAACTTTACAGGGCGCACATCGTAGAAAACCTTGGAACTGTTAATTGTCTGGTCACCGATTTTTATAGCTGCACTGTAATTCTTGTGCTTTAAGTCTATAGACAGCAAATTATTGTCCTCTACCAGGCAAACCAGCCCTTCCTCCGATTTCTTTACTAGGAATACGTTGAGATTATTGTCTGTAGACTGGCAATAAGGCAAGAAATGGATATCATCAGGCATACTGGAATTCGCAAACAAGGCGTAATACGAGTCTTCGTCAGATATTACGCATTTGCGCATTTTAATATCGTTTCCATAAGCCCTCATCATTAGGTAAACCATAGCGCAGTCAGGAGCAAGAAACTTGAAATCACCTCTGCTGTCCAGAGCTTGGGTTATCCACAGTTTGTTTCTGGTTCCGTCTGCCAGTTCATAGGCTTCCACAAGTATTGCCTTGAAACAGTTTTTGGAGGTCTTTGGATACTTCATCTTGCCGTCGACAACATATGTCTTGCCTTTATAAGTTTCTGTAACTGTTATAATGTCTGACTTGCTGTCTGAAGAAGAACCTGATGGATTGAAGAGGTAAGTTGAGTTTAAGGGGTCTCTGCTTTCCAGCTTCTTGTTTGTCAAATTGAAGTGTTCATAAGATTCGTCGCCATAGTTTACTTCGGCATTTACTAAGAAATCCGCATTAAGGCTATCTGTTGCAGGAGTTGCGCCTCTCAAAACCAAAGACTCTTCCAGATAACGTACAAAGGCTTCCTTTTGCGCATTGTAATCAGAAGGAAGAATGGTATTGTAGTTAACTTGGGAGATATAAAACTTCTTGCCGGTTAAATCATAATTCCCGGAAGCGCTAATGTCTGAATACAAATATGGCGGCTTGGAATAAGGCTGCGCGATCAAGCTGCCACCCAGACATATTATAAGAGCTAAAAGATAAAGTTTGGTTTTCATAATATGTATGTATTAGCAGTTAATATTCTTGAATGATAGTATTTCCTTGTCGTTCTTCCTGAATATCAGATCAGGAGAGCCGGAAAGGTCTATATCGTCGTTGAATTCAAAATACAGCGTGTTCTTTCCCCAGGCTTTTGCAAAAGTAAAGCCATTGACAGAACTGTGCTGTTTTCCGCCGCTCACAAAAATGGCGCGGTGGTCTTCTATTCTGTAAAACTTGAACAGCTTCTTCAGGTTGGTAATTCCCACAAATGTTTTTCCCGATGATTTGATAATGAATCTGAGGCTCTCGTTTTTTGAGGCGGAGCACTTCGGATTAACATATAATTGGTCATCACCTGAACCGAGATTGCAGAAGACCTTAAATGCAGGCTCGTCGTCAGAGACGGCAAAATCCTGGTTGTTGACACGAGTTCCCAGCCGTCCCAAAGAAGAAAACATCATTACAGGCACCATATCTGAAAACAGTGCGTCGGATTTGAGGGAAATCGCTGAGGACCAAAGAAGCGAACCGTTTGAATCCTTTGCCTTGATATTCAGGTCTGCAGATGAAACTGTCACCTGTCTGTGATCGTAAGTAAAAATCTGGGAAACAACCCTTCCGTTTTGGAAAGTGACAGGTGTTACAGGATCCATATTCTTGTTTCTGCTTATGGTCAAGACTCCGCCGGTATAAGGAGACTTGGCTGTATAGCTGCCGCCGCTTATAGGCCACTCGTCTTTCATTGTAGCGTCAAAAGCATATTCAACGATAAAGTCTGAAGACTCTTGGGAATTGGCCTTAACAGCTCCCTGCAATTCAAGAGCCCTGGAGATAAACATTGCGCATTCCAGGTAATCCTCGTATGAAGCCTGCAGGACAGATTCATCTTTGTTTATTTCAGACGAGTCCTTTATCGCGATATAAAACTTCTTGCCCTTTAGATCGTAGTTTCCATTTGATTTGATGAAGACGCGATATGACGAAGAATAGAGGCAAGTGCTCGCAAGCAACATCAAAAGAAATAAAATCCGTTTCATCTTCATTTGTTTTTTGTTCGCCAACGCAATATAATGAAAAGAATTTTAAAATGAAAGTTTTTGCTTTTTTTTTCTAAAAATTTTGAATTTGAAGGGCTAAATTGTTTGCGTTGTGAAACACAGATGTTACAAAATTGACAATTTTTAAATAAAAAAGCATCCTGCACTGAAAATGCAAGATGCTTCTTGTCTTGAAGTGATAATATGTTACTTTACAACCACTCTCTTTACTCGTCTGGCAATGGAGGTGTAGACCTCGTAAGGGATGGTCTGGAGGACCTTGGCCTGGTCTATGGCGGTTGGCTTGTCGCCGAAGACGGTCACGATGTCTCCAACCTTTACATCCTTTACATTGGTAACGTCTATCATGCACATGTCCATGCAGATGTTGCCGATGGTAGGAACCAGCTTGCCGTTCACGCAGAACTTGGTGGCTCCTCTACCGAAGTGGCGGTTGATGCCGTCTGCATATCCGAGAGGCAAGGTGGCTATCTTAGAAGGGCGGGTTATCTTGCCGTGGCGGCCGTAGCCTACGGTGCCGTCTTCCGGAACGAGTTCCTTTATCTGGAGGATGCGGCACTTCAGGCTTGCAACAGGCATTACATTCTTCTGGTTTACAGCACTTACGCCGTAGATGCCGATGCCGAGCCTGACCATATCCTTCTGGAACTGGGAGAAACGCTCGATTCCTGCAGAGTTGAGGATGTGGTGGATAGGATGGTATCCGACAGCCTCGTCGATCTGAGGGGCCATCTTGTCGTAGAGGGCAACCTGGCCAAGAGTGAACTTGTCCCACTTCTTCTCGTCTGAAGCGGCAAGGTGGGAGTAGATGCTCTGGACCTTGATTTCCTTGTGGGACTTGAGGAACTTGAGGAGTTCCGGAAGCTCCTTCTCCATAAAGCCCAGGCGGTGCATGCCGGTATCCAGCTTGATGTGGACAGGATAGGTGTCAACGCCGAGTTTCCTGACCATTGCGTCAAACTTTTTCAGGGAGTAAAGGTTCGGGATGCCCGGCTCCAGTCCGTTTTCTATGATTTCCTTGTAGTAGTCTGTTCCGGTGGTGAGCACAATGATAGGGGTGGTGATTCCCCCTTCGCGGAGCTCGATGCCCTCGATCGGATGAGCCACTGCAAAATAGTTGGCTCCGGCCTTTTCCATCAGACGAGCGAAGTCAACGGCTCCGTGTCCGTAGGAGTTGGCCTTGATGAGGATGAGAAGTTTGGTTTCTTTCTTGAGATAGCTTCTGAAATACTTGAAGTTATGGAGAGCAGCCTTTGTGCTTATCTCCATCTGTGCAAATGTCTCTTTTTCCATTTTACTGTATCTTATAAAATGCTTTGTACCAGTTATAGAACTCGGCGATGCCCTTTTCAAGCGGAGTATCCGGGCGGAAGGCGTAATCCTCTTCCAGAGCCTGAGTGGAAGCAAATGTAGTGTAAACATCTCCCCGTTGCATCCCTTTCATGATTTTTTTAGCCTTTTTGCCGGTAGTTTTCTCTATGGTGGAAATAAAATCCATAAGCTGTACCGGACGGCTGTTGCCGATGTTGTAGACAGGACGCTTGGATTTGTTCGGGCCGTCAATTATCTCCGCGATGCCTTTGACTATGTCGTCCACATAGCTGAAATCGCGGCTGAGGTTGCCTCGGTTATAGACCTCGATAGGCTCATCGCCGAGGATTTTCTTCATGAACTTGAAAGGAGCCATATCCGGCCTTCCCCAAGGGCCGTAGACAGTGAAAAATCTCAGGCCTGTGCAGTTGAGCCCCCTCTGGTGCATATAGACGTGGGCCATCAGCTCGTTGGATTTCTTGGTGGCGGCATACAGGCTCTGGGGATCGTCCGTGCGGTCATCCTCGCTGAACGGAACCTTGGCGTTGTTGCCGTAAACGCTGGAGGAACTTGCATAGACAAGATGCTTGACCTTGTACTTGGTGCAGAGTTCCAGGATGTTGAAGAATCCTATTATGTTGCAGTGGATGTAGCTGGCAGGATTCTCGAAGGAATACCTTACTCCGGCCTGGGCGGCAAGGTTGCAGACCTTGTCGAACTTTCCAGCCTTGAAAAGTTTTTCCATTGCGTCCAGGTCCGCGATGTCCTTTTGGGTAAAGGAGAAGTTCTTTTCCTTCCCAAGAGCTTTTGCCGTTTTCCTTATGTGTGCCAGGCGGCCTTTTTTAAGAGCTGGATCGTAGTAGGAGTTCATATTGTCCACGCCCAGTACCTTATGGCCTCTTCTCAGAAGCTCTATAGCCGTGTGGGAGCCGATGAATCCGGCAGCTCCGGTCAAAAGTATCTTCATTGCTGTATGTTGTTATCTTCTGTCTTGTTGTCTTCTGGAATAGAGAAATCCGCATAGCAGACATTGTCTCCGAGCCTTACATATTCCTTTCCCTCGAGGGCGGTGCGGAGAACGGAATCCCTTTTTATCCTTCTTTCCTTGAAAAACAGGATGCCGTTTCCTATGCATTTGAGACTTTCCTTGTCTATCTGTGTGATATGAAGTCCTTCCTGCTTGAAGTAATAGTCCAGGTTAGGGGCGGCGCTGAAATCGTAGTAGAGCAGCGGACTGTCCTTTTCCCGGGAAAGCTTCATCGCTTCAAGGCACCCGTCCTTGACACCTGTCATATTGTTGATCTTGTTCATGGAGAAGCTGCCGAGGAAAACGGTCACGAAGATGGAGGCTGAAATCACGGAAATCGCAAGCGGGGTGTGCTTCTCCTTCAGGGCCTTTAGTGCAAGCAGTCCGCCCAGGACAATCGGCAGCAGGATCACCCAGTACGGAGCCCAGAGTTCAGGCAAGGTCTCTGCGATTTTGTCAGGAATAATGAACTTCTTGAAGATTGCTGCGATTCCGATGATTATGAACAGCCAGGCGATTAGGGCCACAATTCCCTTGACCAGCCTGTCATCCTTGAAATATGGCAGCAGAAGCGCTCCGCTGTAGATGAAGAACGGAATGGCAGGAAGAAGGTATATCGCGATCTTGGAACTTACCAGAGAGAGCATTATGAGTATGGTCAGGGCTGTGGTGATCATCAGCTTGATTCTGATGCCTCCCAGGAAACGGTTCCTCCATCCCTTGATTATCAGAACCACGCAGAGCAGGCTCCATACGGCAACTATCCACCAGTAGCCGGCAAGATAATACCAGAACGGAGCCTTGTGGTGGAATGAGTTTACTCCACGGTCTACGGTCTGGTGGAAGAGGAGGTTGTTAAGATATGGCTTGCCGCCCTCAAGATAGACGCCTGTCCACCAGAGGCCGCAGAGGATAATCAGAATTAGCCAGAACCTCCAGCCCAGATATTTTCCTATTCTCAGATCCTTGTCAGCGATAAGGTAAACTATTATGCAAATGACAGGGGCCAGGAATCCAACGGCTCCCTTGGAGAAAATGGCAAAGAACACGTAAACAGGAAGAAGGATGCGGTCTCTGCGGAAAAGCGCGGCTTCGTGAGACTGGATTTTCATCTTGGCTTCACGCGCGCCTTTCTTGTTGGCGTGCATCTTGCCGAAAGTGTACAGGGCCAGGACAATGAACATGCACATAAGCATATCCATCCTCAGCACGATGGATGCGGCCAGGAACATCACGCTGGAGTGGAGCATCAGAAGTGCTGCAGTGCTTTCCTCTCCGTCCAGTTTGTTTTCTGTCCATCGGTCCATAATCCAGCCTGTTATAAAGGCGGGAACAAGGCTGAGGAGTGTGGCCAGAAGGAACATCGAATGGGCTCCGAAAATTTTCTTAAGCAGCATTGCCACCCAGAAATACAGAGGCGGCTTGTCCGCGTAGACCTGTCCGTGGTCGTAGAAAGTGAAGAAGTTGCCATTCTGGAGGGCGTCATCCACGATATTCAGATACCTCAGCTCGTTGCTCGGGGTAAACTCCCTCATAAGCAGCAGAGGCAGCATCATCGCGAAGATGAAAAGGAATATGACGGTTCTCCTTGTCATTGCTCATCCTCCTTTTCCGCTTCCCTTTTCTTCTGCTTCTGCAGAATCATCAGATTCCTTGTGTATGAGATGAATCCGGTGCTCTGTCCAAGGGCCAGAACAGGGTCTTTTCTTATGATGGCGTAGGAAACTATGCAGGCGCTGCCGATCAGGCTGATAATCCAGAATCCTGCAGGAAGGTGGCTCTCGTTACGTTTCTTTGAGTAGAAGAACTGGTAAACGAATCGCAGAGTAAAGATTACCTGACCCAGAGAGCCGAATATCACCAGCCACATTGGTATGTCGCTATTCTGGAAAACCTGCTGCTTGAAGACTTCCAAATCTGTGAGTATGTATCCGATTCCCACCACCGGAGTTATCAAAAGAATGGTTAGCAGCGGGGCCTTCCACCAGATGTTTCCCTTTGAACCCTCGATCCGGCCGTCTTTGGAGATACTCCATACCCCCTTGATTTTCAGGTTCCACATATAGATGTAGTAGGAAATCACCTGGCCGAACATTATGGCAAAGTCATTCCTTAGCCATCCGTAAATGAAGAACAGGTAGGAAGCTATAAGGCTCAGCACCCAGAAGATGGTAGGGGAAACCACCTTCTTCTTTCTCTCGGACATTATCCACTGGACCAGTATCCTGGCGGAGAAAAGCCCCTGCGCCAGAAAGCCGATGCCGAATATGATCCATTGGCTGAGTGTCCGTTCCATCTTGGGCTAGAGGTTATTGTCTTTGAAGGAGTAGTTGATGTATCTCTTTTTCATCCAGCGATAGGCAAAGCAGTCCTTCATAGGGCCTATGAGCCTGTTCCAGACATTGTACTTGGAAACTCCTGCGACTCTAGGGAAGTGCCTTACCGGAACCTGCTTCATCCGTCCGCCTTCCTGGAGCTGGATGAGGGCCGGGAAGAAGCGGTGCATACCCGTGAACATCGGGACTCTCTTGGCGTAATCCGTGTGGAGAATCTTCAGGGGACATCCCGTGTCCGTTGCGCCGTCGTGGGTGAACATCTTGCGGAAACCGTTTGCGAACTTGCTCTGGAAGTTTTTCCAGGCGGAATCCTTGCGGTTAGCCCTGATTCCCATAACCAGAGGGTATTCGTCTGCGTATGGGAGCAGAAGGTCAAAGTCCTCCGGAGTTGTCTGAAGGTCCGCGTCTATATATCCTACAAGAGGGGAGAAGGTGTTGTCGAATCCGGCCTTGATGGCTCCGCTGAGGCCTGTGCGCTTTTCAAGGGAAAGATAGTAGAAGTTCTTGCGCCTTGAGCATTCTTCCTTTATCAGTTCCAGAGACTTGTCCGCACTTCCGTCGTTGACGAAAAGCACGCATGCGCTCTTGTCCTCTGCAGAATTTATGTACTTGTCCAGGGTTTCTGCCAGCCTTGCGATGTTTCCCTCCTCGTTGAATACCGGAGAGATTATGGTAAATCTGTAATTTGCCGTCTTGTTCATAACCCACAAATATAAGAATTCTATTCAAAAACACCCATAAAAAAAGGATGGCCGTTTGACCATCCTTTTTGATTTTCAGTTCAGTTGATTACTTCTTTGCAGCCTCAACGGAAGCCTTTCTGAAGTCCTTCATCAGCTTGGTGATTTCCAAAGCAGCCTTTCTTGCGCGGGTTCCGGCAGCCTTGTTGCCCTTTACGATCTGTGCCTCAGCGTCCTTGTTGAAAGCCTCAAACTGAGCCTGAATGTTCTTGAATATTTTTTCCATAATAAAAATGTTAAAAATTAATTATTGTGTTAAATAGTCATCAAATTCAAACATAAAAGTAGCAATAATTATTTCAATGTCCAAATAATTCCCCAAAATCTTAAGAAAAGGCTATTTTTTGATGTATGCACCGATAAATCCGTCGTCAATGTGAATCTCTCTGCCCTGGGAAGCCTTGGTTGCCTTTGTTCCCGGGAGTTCCGGGTAAGTGCCTGTTGCGATGTAGGTAAGACAGGCTTTAATGAGGTCTTCCTCCCCTGAGAAATCGTGATAAAGATCGTCGTATCTCTTGTTCTTCGGAGCGATGCCGTTGTCAAAGTCTGCCTTGCCGTCCGAGTTCATGCAGTAGAAGCAGATTGGCAGAAAAGCGTAGTCTATGTCCTTTTCCTTGGCTTTCTGAGGATAGAGGAAGACATACATCCCGTTAGGCTTGCCGTAGGTCTGGCCTCCCACGTTCTGAATATCCATATAAGGAGAGAGGCAGTTTACCATGCTCTCTGAAGCGGATGCAGTGCCCTTTCCGGTGATGATGAAAAGTCTGCCCAGATTCAGGGAGTTTCCTGTTCTCTTGATATTGTAGCTCTTGTCTTCCTTCTTGTTTGCAAGGTTATGGGAGAGGGTTACAAACACCTTTCCGTCTGCAGTTGCCGGAGCCAGGTAACTGGCTATCTCTGCACAGAGATCAAGGTCTCCGCCGCCATTGTACCTGAGATCCAGGATGAGGTCCGTTATTCCATCGGACTTCATCTTGTTAAGTGCGCTTAAGATCTCGTTCTTCATGTTGGAATTGAAGGAGGTGTAGAGGATGTACCCGACCTTGGCGCTCTTGGAGAGCTTGTCGCAGTCTGCCGCCGTGAAAACCTTGGACAATGTTACCGAATTGCTCTGGAAGGAAGTCTGGGAGAGGTTCATATCCGCGGATGTCCCGTCCGGCTTCTTGAAGGTGAAGCTGTTGGAGGTCTTTCCAATCTCATCGTAGAACCTGTCGTTCTTGATCAGAGTAGCCACGTCTGTTCCGGCAATGTGTGTCAGCTGCCAGCCTCTTGTGACTCCGGCCTTTGCCAGAGGGGAATTCTTGTCTACGTATGTGATATACACGTCATAGTCCTTGAAATAGTCTATCGGCTGGGCCAGGTGGAATCCGTATGATGTGGAAATGCCGGTTTCCATAGAGTTGTAGGACAGGCCGTTCATCATCCAGCTCCAGCGGTCTTTCTTTACCAGATGGGCAGTGAAATACTCTTCCACGCTCTTGTTGTTCATCGTAACGGATGAAGGCATCTGGTCTGCCCAGTAGTAGAATTGTTTCATCATCTGGTCCACAAAGTTTTTCACCACAGTGGAATCCTTGTCTATCTTTTCTTCCTTGCTGTCGCTGTCAAAGATGCAGGAGGAAAAGGCAAAGGCCGCAAGACAAACCAGAGAAACGGCTATGAGGGAACTGCTGAAAAATTTTTTCATAACAATCTGTTTATTCAACGATAGGCAAAGTTGCAATAATGAGGCCAACTTCTAAGGCAAAAATACGCTATTTTTATTAAATTTGTAAAAATGTTAGAGTGTTTATGGAAGCCTTAGACCAAATTTCCGCCGCCGTCAGTTCTTTTATCTGGGGGTGGCCGATGATAATCCTACTTCTTGGAACCCACATTTTCCTGACCATCCGCCTGCGGTTTCCTCAGAAATCCATATTCAAGGCAATAGGGATTTCTTTCCGCAGAGACAAGAATGCGGCCGGAGACGTGAGCCAGTTCGGCGCTCTTACGACATCTCTTGCCGCTACTATCGGTACGGGAAATATCATAGGCGTGGCTACAGCCGTTTCCCTTGGAGGTCCGGGGGCTGTGCTGTGGTGCTGGCTTACAGGCCTTCTGGGTATTGCCACCAAGTACGGAGAGGGGCTTCTGGCCATCAAATACAGGGTTAAGACAGCAAAGGGCACTATGCTGGGAGGTCCGATGTACGCTCTGGAAAGGGGACTGGGAAGCAAATTCCTGGCTGTGCTGTTCTGCATTTTCGCCGCCCTTGCCGCCTTCGGAATCGGAGACACGGTTCAGGCAAATGCCATCTCCACCCTTTTGGACCAGGAAGGGCTGTTCGGGCCTTCATTTACCGGCATTCCAAAGGAATACACCGGTCTTGCGGTGGCTTTCCTTGTGATGCTGGTAACCTTCTTCGGCATCAAGGGAATCGCCAGGGTTTGCGGTCTTCTTGTGCCGTTTATGGCAATATTCTACATACTGGGATGCCTGATAATCCTGGGAATGAACTGGAGTGTTCTCGGCGATACCATTTCTCTTATCTGCCAGTCTGCCTTCTCGGCTAAAGCCGGGCTCGGGGGACTTGCCGGTGCCACTGTGATGATGGCTTGCCGCTACGGTATTGCCAGGGGACTGTTCTCCAACGAGTCCGGTATGGGATCGGCTCCGATTGCAGCGGCGGCCGCCCAGACCAAAAATCCTGTTCGCCAGGCTCTGGTTTCTTCCACGGGAACGTTCTGGGATACTGTTGTTGTTTGCGCCCTTACCGGCCTGGTGCTGGTTTCCAGCATCATTTCCAACCCGAGCATCGACTACAAGGACGGGGCTAAACTCACTCAGCTGGCATTCGGCCAGATTCCTTACGTGGGCTCCATTGTCCTTACCGTGAGCCTTGCAACATTTGCATTTTCCACCATCCTTGGCTGGAGCTATTATGCGGAGCGCAGCGTGGAGTACCTTGCAGGAAGAAAGACAGTTTTCCTGTACCGCATAATCTGGGTTGTGCTTGTGTATGTGGGTGCCGTGATGAACCTTACGGTTGTATGGAATTTTGCGGATATCCTGAACGCCCTGATGGCTATTCCGAATATCATCGCCCTTATACTGCTTAGCGGAGTGATAGTATCGGAGACGAGGAAATACCTTTGGAGCAACCAGCTGGATCTGGAGTCGGACGAGGAGATACCGGTAATTACAGGCAGAAGGGCTGAGCGCGCGGACCTCACCAAAGAGGCCTAGCGTTCCTAAAATGAAAGACATTATTTTTGAATATATGAACAAACTGACAATTATGTTGACTATCTGCGCTGCGGCACTTGCAGCAGGCTGTACGGAAGATAAAAAGGCGGAAAGCGACAAGCCTTTCACTTACATCGTGGATGAATTCGCGGACCTTCAGATCCTGCGCTACCAGATTCCGGACTGGGATTCGCTGAGCTTTGAGAACAAAGCCTTCCTTTACTACACATCGGAGGCTGCAAAATGCGGAAGGGACATCATGTTCGACCAGATGGGAAAATACAATCTCCGCATCCGCAAGGTCATTGAAAAGATCATCGACGAGTATAAGGGAGACACTGAATGCCAGGACTATAAAGAATTTATTGTCTATGCAAAGAGGGTGTTCTTCTCCAATGGAATCTATCACCACTATGCCGAGGACAAGTTCTATCCTGCCTGCGCTCCTGACTATTTCAGGAGCCTTATGGCGGCAACCGGCCAGAGCGAACTCTGCGATGAGCTTCTGCCTGTGATGTACGAGACCTGGATTCTCCCGATGAGGCGCTGCAACGACACCAAAGTCGATATGGTGGCAAATTCTGCCGTAAATTTCTACGAAGGAGGACTTACCCAGAAGGAGGTCAACAGTTTCTACGACAAGATGGAAGACCCGAAGGATCCGCATCCGATTTCCTACGGCCTGAATTCCAAGCTCGTGAAGCATGAGGACGGAACAATTACCGAGGAGGTATGGAAAGTGGGCGGCCTTTACTCGAAGTCCATCGAGAAGATCATCGAGAACCTCAACAAGGCAAAGGAATATGCAGAGACAGACGGCCAGAAGAAGACTATCGAACTTCTCGTAAAGTATTACACCACAGGAGATTTGCGGGATTGGGACGCTTATAACATCCAGTGGGTTGATGACGGGGCAAAGGTTGTGGACTTCACCAACGGCTTCATCGAGGATTATGACGATCCTCTGGGAAGGAAGGCTACATGGGAAGGTATCGCAAACTTCAAGGATCTTGGAGCCAGCCGCAGGACCGAGGCCATCAGCGCCCAGGCACAGTGGTTTGAGGACAATTCCCCGGTGGACAAGCGTTTCAAGAAGGAGAACGTTAAGGGCGTAAGCGCAAAGGTTATCAATGTTACTGCCCTGGGCGGGGCCTGCTACCCTTCCACCCCTATAGGCATCAACCTTCCTAACGCCAACTGGATCAGGAAGGAATACGGTTCCAAGAGCGTAACCATCAACAACATAACCGAGGCTTACGACAAGGCTGCGGACGAGATGCCTAAGAGCATACTCACGGAATTTGCCTGGGACCAGGACGAGATTGATATGTGCAAGAAGTATGGGGTGATGACAGACAATCTGCATACCGATCTCCACGAATGTCTGGGACATGCTTCCGGCCAGCTTCTTCCAAACGTAAAGGAGAACGCCCTTAAGGAATTCAACTCAGCGCTGGAAGAGGCAAGGGCAGACCTCTTTGCACTCTACTATCTTGCAGATCCAAAGCTGGTTGAGATGGGCCTGCTTCCTGACAGCGAAGCCTACAAGGCAGAATACATGACCTATATCCGCAACGGCCTCTTCACTCAGTTCACCCGAATCGAACTCGGAAAGAAGAACACCGAGGCCCACATGCAGAACCGCAAGCTCGTGGCAGAGTGGGTTTATGAAAAGGGAGCTGCCGACAATGTTATCGAGAAAAAGACCAGGGACGGCAAGACCTATTTCGTAATCAACGATTTCGAGAAACTCAGAGGCCTGTTCGGAGAACTCCTGGCAGAGATCCAGAGAATCAAGTCCGAGGGAGACTACAAGGCCGGCAAGGCTCTGATAGAGAAATATGCCGTTGACATAGACCCTGTCCTCCACAAGGAGGTTCTGGAGCGCTATGCCGCTCTCAACCTCAAGCCTTACAAGGGATTCATCAACCCTGATATCGTGCCGGTTGAGAAGAACGGCAAGGTGGTTGACTACAAGATTGTCTACAACGACGACTACCTGAAGCAGATGATGGAATACGGCAAGAAATACTCCTTCGAATAATGAAAAAAGCATTATGCACACTGGTTGCCACTCTGCTGGCAATAGCCTCCGTTTTTGGGCAGCCTTCCAAACAATACATAACTGTATATGCGGAACCTGACCACGCAGACTGGGTTTATTCCTGTGGGGAAAAGGCAGTGTTCACACTCTATGCCGTAAAGGAAAATGTCCGGATGCCGTTGACTGAAATCAGTTATAGCTATGGCCCTGAAAAACTTAAGGCGGAAAAGACCGGGACTGTAACTACCGGAAAGGACGGCTTTGCACGCATAACCGTACCGGGCCGCAAAGTTCCGGGATTTACAACGGTAAGTGTAAGCGTAACCTTCAACGGCAAGCGCTACAGCAGCCAGACCAATATCGGCTTTGACCCTTTCAAGATAGAACCTACTACGTCACTTCCGGAAGACTTCGAGAGTTTCTGGGAAAACGCCAAGGAAAAGGCCGCTAAGGTGCCGATGCTTACCCGCGTAAGGCATTCTGAGGAAGAGAGCAACGACAGGGTGGATGTATATTATGTACGCATCCAGTCATACAGGGCCGGCAATTACGTTTACGGCGTGCTGACAGTGCCTAAGACGGAAGGCAGAAAACCGGCCATTCTCCGTCTGCCAGGCGCTGCAGTGCGCAAGTTCAGCGGACCGGATCCGCTGGCATACGAAGGATTCGTTGTTTTGAACATTGGAGTCCACGGCATTCCTGTTGACCAGGACAGCGAGATTTACAAACAGCTGGAAAACGGGGCGATGTCGGGATATGTGCTAAAAGGCCTTGAGAACCGCGACAGCTATTACTACAAGCGGACATATCTTGGATGCGTACGGGCTGTGGATTACCTGTGCAGCCGCGATGACGTGGACCAGTCCAGAATCGCCTGCTATGGAGGCAGCCAGGGCGGTATGCTCTCTATAGTTACAGCAGCCCTTGACAAGCGAGTGAGCGCCCTGTTCGCCTATTTCCCTGCATTCTGCGATGTAACCGGCTACTACTATGGCAGGAGCGGAGGCTGGCCGCATCTGTTCCTGGACAAGAGCGATCCTCTTATCGAAAAGAAAGTAGAGGTTTCCAAATACTATGATGTGGTCAATTTCGCCCGCTTCCTTACCCAGCCAGGGTTCTATGCCTGGGGGTTCAACGATATTGTCTGCTGCCCGTCATCCACATTCTCCGCATACAATGTCATAACGGCTCCAAAGTCACTGTGCCTTGCACGCGATACCGGTCACTGGCTTTACCCGTGGCAAAGCGAAGAAGCCCTTAAATGGCTGAAGGCTCAGTTCAACTAATCTTTCGGATAGACATTTACCATCACAACCTTGGAGTTGCCAAAGGCATCCGCGGCTTTAAGGGAGTTCAAGCCGTCTGCAGTAGCATTAATCTTAAGCATTGTGGTGGCATTTGTGGTTGCGGAAGAAGTTCCGTAATCATAGCCCGCCTTTGTAAGGGGAGCTTCTCCCACAGTTTTCTGGATAGCGGAAAGAGACAGTGTTGCAGAACCGGTTGAAGTCCATTTGACAGGACCTCCAAAAATCTCCTTTGTAGAACCGTTGCCCACATAAAGGGATACAGTACCGCCAACACTCATATTAATGAATTCGGGTGCCAAAGTGGAATTGCCGTAATAGATTTTGGCGTTGATGGTCTGGAAGGTTTCAGACGCATCCTCTTCTCCAGAAGAAGATTTCTTAGAGCAAGACATCAGAACTGGAACTGCTGCAATCAGCAAAATCGCTGAGAGAAAACGGAACTTATTCATAAGGCTATTACTTTTTCTTTTCTAGGTGCAATATACAAAAATCGTGCGATTACCGGCGTGTATCCTTAGAATTGGTTGGCCTGATAGTTATCCTCTTCGTCTGTTTTTCCCTTGAAAATGTCGCGGATCTTGTCCACCACAAGGCCTACATAGTGGAGAGGATTGAGCATGTTCTTGAGCATCTGGTACTCGAGGGCGATATCCTCCTCCTTGTCCTTGATTTCAGTTTCCACAAACTGCTGCTTGAGGTTGAGTTCCTTCATGCTGGAGAGTTTGTCATCGCCGAGGAGCATCCCGGTGTAGAACCTTGCCATCTGGTTGGCAAACAGCCTCTTGCGCAGAAGCCAGATAACCACTCCAATTATCAGAGCCAGAGCTGCGGCGCAAAGGAATCCCAATGCGTTGTTGCCGAAAAGTTCTCCGAGGAAAAAGCCTGCGGCAAGGCACAGCAGCATCAAAACCACAGTGCCGATAAGAAGAAGTATGGTTGTCGCGATTACCCTGTTAGAAACTACCGACATTTTTTCGGCGCCTTTGAGGGCGGCCCTGTCCACCTGCATATACAGATATTTCTTGATTGAAGAACCGAGGCCTTCATCCATTGGTTTTGAAAAATTGCTCTTTTCCATTTTTAACAAATTAGTGGCGGTCTCCAAACCGCTTTCTTACTGCGCAAAGTTACTACTCGAGAAGCATTATTTCAAGCCCGCAAGCAGTTTTGGCACAATAAATGAGGTGTAAAAACAATATCTTAATGTAAAAATTGTAATTTTGCTCTGTTATGAGGATTAACAAGAGATTTAATTCATATTGCTCAGCGATTGTCAGCTTATTTACGGTTGCGCTGCTGGCCCTGGCTTCCTGTTCCAAGGTGGAACCGAAGGACGTGGTGTATGAGGAAAAGGAAAAAACGATTCTTCTGTATTTTGCATCTCACAACAACCTTTCCACGGATGCTGCATCAAATATCAGCAAGATCATTCAGGGATATGTGCCTTCTGACGGCAACATTGTGCTGTACTGCAACAACTTCGACCTTTCCACCAAGCAGATGAAAGATACTCTTCCGGTTCTTGTCAACGTTTCCAGAAACAAGAAGGGCGACGTTCAGATAGATACCATCTACAAGTTCCCGTACATTAATTCCTGCACCAAGAACCAGATGAAATCAGTCATGAACATAACCAAGACCATCTGTCCGGCCAAGCATTACGGCCTGGTTCTATGGTCTCACGGAACGGGCTGGCTTCCTGCCGGTTACTATACCTTGGATCCTTCAACATCCTCTGATGAGGGCAAGCGTATGGCAGCATACGCTCCTGTTTTCGGCGGAGCGGCTTCTTCCAGGAATGCAGCAGGAGTATCATCGGGGCACTCGGCTTCTGGCGGCAGCAGGGGAAGCAGGACATTGTTCCCTGAACCTGAAGGAGGAGTGGATCCTTATGCCCACATGGTAAAATCGTTTGGCAGTGAGCTTGGAACAGAAATGTCCATCTTCGACATACAGGAAGCCATAGATGACAGTCATTTTGATTTCATCGCCCTGGATGCCTGCCTTATGGGCGGTATAGAGATTGCCTATCAGCTAAAGGACTGCTGCGACTATGTAATATCCTCTCCGGCAGAGATTCTTACGGACAGTTTCCCTTATGACAAGGTCATAGAAAGAATGTTCAATGAAGATTACACCGGTGTGGCCAAGGACTTCTACGACTACTACAACGCCCAAAGCGGAGAGTACCGCTCGGCTACAATATCGACAGTTAAATGTTCTGAACTGGAATCTGTGGCGGAAGAGGCCGCAAAGCTGTTTGAAAAGTACCGCAGCGGTATTCCAACCCTGGATGTTACTAATGTTCAGCGATATTTCAGGTTCAACGACCACTGGTTCTACGATCTCAAGGATTACCTGGACAATCTCTGCGGTTATGCAGAGACCGTGGCCTTTGGCGAGGCTTTAAAGAAAGCCGTGATTGCAAAGTACACCACAGGCCAGATGATTTCCCTCGTAATTGATCCGGCAAAGTTCAGTGGCCTCAGCAGTTATATTAACAACCCTGAGGAACCCACTCTCACAACCTACTACCAGAAATATGCCTGGAACGAGAAGGTTGGGATGATAGTTCCAGCCACCTCATCGGAATAGTCCGTGGCGGACAAATCGCTGAAAATAAGAGAAATATATAAATGAGGGGGTGCTGAATACACACCCCCTCATTTGTTTTATACCCTGAGAATCAGGAGATTGTCCGTCACGCCTTACTTCTTGAACAGGCGGTTGTAAATGCCCTCGAAGCCCTGTCCGTGGCGAGCCTCGTCCTTGCACATCTCGTGAACTGTGTCGTGGATGGCATCATAGTTGAGCTGCTTTGCCTTGGTGGCAATCTTCTTCTTGCCCTCGCAGGCACCTCTCTCGGCCTCGATTCTCTTCTCGAGGTTGGTCTTGGTGTCCCATACCATCTCGCCGATGAGCTCGCAGAATCTTGCGGCGTGATCTGCCTCTTCAAAGGCGTACCTTCTGAAAGCGTCTGCTGCTTCAGGATAGCCTTCGCGGTCTGCCTGGCGGCTCATTGCCAGATACATTCCTACCTCGGTGCATTCTCCGATGAAGTTGGCTTTCAGTCCTTCCCAGATTTCAGGATCACAACCTTTGGCAACGCCGATAACGTGCTCGTCCGCCCAGGCTTTCTTGTTCTCTTCCTCTACAACCTCGACAAATTTCTCTCTCGGCTGCTTGCACTGTGGGCACCTCTCAGGAGGTTCCGGTCCTTCGTGGATATATCCACAAACGGTACATCTGAATTTCTTGATCATAAAAAGGTAATTTGTAAGTGTTATTGTTAAATTCTTTTAATCGGGAAGATTTCTTTTCAGGCTCGAAATGTTCCCCGGCTGTTCAGAATGCCCTGAACAGATGAACCAAAGATAAGAACATTTTTATGTAACTGCAATATGGCATCGCTGAGGAATGGAAGCAAATTTCTCCCCTGGTTTGCAGGAGATGCAAAAATGTTTATCTTTGCACCCGCATTTCGCCCGACCTGATCGGGCTCGGTGCAATGGGGTCCCCATAGCGGTGGACTGAGTAACACTTAAAACTTACAATTATGCAGATTATCACACTGAACGCTGCCGAGCGTAAAATCGGCACCAAGCAGGACCTTAAGAAGATCCGCAGAGCAGGAAACGTTCCTTGCATAATCTACGGCAACGGAACCCAGCATCTGGACATCGCCATTCCACTGGCAGACATCAAGAAGATTACGGACACTCCTAAGTCTTACATTATCCACGTAAACCTCAACGGTGAGATTCATCCTTGCATCCTTCACGATGCACAGTATGATCCTATCACCGACGATGCTATCCACATCGACTTCCTCGCCATTTCCGAGGACAAGCCGGTTGAGATAGCCGTTCCTGTAAACATTTTCGGTAACGCCGAGGGTGTAAAGCAGGGTGGCCGTCTGAGAATTGGCGTCAGAAAGGTTAAGGTTTGCGGTCCTATGGACAAGCTTCCAGACCAGATTGACGTGGACATCACCACTCTTGGAGTAGGCAAGGCTATCTATGCAGGTGAGCTCAACGTGGCAGACTGCAAGATCGCTTCTCCTAAGAAGCTGATGGTTTGCGAGATCAAGCGTACCCGCGCCGCCGCTGCCGCTGCCGCAGCAGAAGCTGAGAACGCCGAGGCAAAGTAATTTGACTCTCGCAGTCATCCTGGTAGCAGGGTGTTTGAAACAAGAGGATGGCCAAATTTGGTCATCCTCTTTAACTTTCTTATCTTGCAACTGGATTTTGGCTGTTTAGAAATTAAAATGGCAGGAAAGTATCTCATAGCGGGTCTTGGAAATATCGGTGCAGAATATGAGGGCACCCGTCATAACATTGGGTTCATGGTTGTGGATTACCTAGCTGAGGAATCCGGCGCCGTGTTTACTGTTGGCAGGCTGGGAAGCACCGCGGAGATCTCTTACCGCGGAAGCAAGCTCTTTCTCCTTAAGCCTTCAACCTATATGAACCTCAGCGGAAGGGCCGTCAACTACTGGATGCAGGAGGAAAATATACCTTTGGAGCATCTTCTTGTCATCTGCGATGATCTTGCCCTCCCGTTTGGAAGCGTGCGTATGCGCAAGAAAGGCAGCGACGGGGGCCATAACGGTCTGGCGCACATTAACCAGACTCTGGGCAGTTCTGACTATTGCCGTATCCGTGTGGGCATCGGAAATGGTTTCCCTAAAGGCGGCCAGGTGGACTATGTCCTGGGTAAAATCGAGGGAGAGGAAAAGCAGCAGCTTCCGCCGATCCTAAAGCGTGCCGCCCAGGGAGTCAAAGACTTTACCTTTATGGGGCCCGACAGGGCAATGAACATCTGCAACACAGATCCGAAGAAAGCCCAGCCAAAAGACCCTTCCGCCAAACCTTCAACGGATCAGCCATCAAACTCTTCAACACCAGAACAATCATCCCCATCATCTTCAGACAAGACTATTCCCGGAGGCCATAAGCCAGATGGAGATGTTCCAAGTGAATCCAATGAAAAATCTTTCAAAGAAAAACTGCGTAATTTCTTCGGCATTAAATAACTTGTGATATTGCACGAGTTTAGAAACCGTCCATAAGGCGGTCGATATCGCGGCGCTCCTTCTTTGTAGGGCGGCCGCTTCCGCGTTCCCTTTTAAGGAATATCGTTTCAACAGGAGCTATAAGTTTGTCCAGCTCGCTTTGCGGGGTGGTGTTTTCCGCGTACTGCTCTACGAGCTTGGCTCCCTGGCGCTTGTCGATAGGTTCAATTACCGTGTAGCTGAAATGGACAGCGCCTTTACGCACCTCGATGGAATCTCCGGCCTTGATTTCCCTGGAGGATTTGGCCTGTGCTCCGTTAACATAGACTTTGCCGGTGCGGCAGGCCTCGGCGGCTTCGCTTCTGGTCTTGAACACTCTGATGGCCCAGAGGTATTTGTCTATCCTGACAGATTCCATATCAATCGTGGTGGTGATGGTGATGACCTCAGTGGCAGTCCTCGTCGTCGCAATCGTGATGATGATGTTCCTCTTCTTCCTCTTCTTCCTCTTTCGGAGGTTCCGGGATGTTGCACATATAGATGCGTAGGAAGGATGAAGAAGGGTTGTCGCCATCCTGGCTCGGAGAGATTGTCAGTTCCTGGATGTCGTGAGGGATTAGGACGAGGCTTATAGGACCGGCTGCTAAATGGTTGCTGGTATTTGAGTGTATGCTGTCCAGGGTGATGCAGGTCTCGTCAGAGATTTCTGTATATCCCCTTAAGTCTTTTACCTTCAGAGATGTCTGGTTGTCCAGGTTGAAAATGGCCATGAAGCTTTCCGTCTGGTCCGGAGCGATGGTCTGCGGTTTGGTGATGGCAACTCTCTCCATCCTGAAAAGGCATTCTTCCGGAGCCACATATTCCGGATTGGAGGCGTTGAGGTTTATGAAGTCAAGGGCTTCTACCAGCTGGTCCGTTTCCCCGATGTTGAAGTCACAAGGGGAGTTCTGGGCCACTTCCACATATCTTACGCCTTCTCCGACACGGAATGGGACGCCCGGGCGGATATAGAAGGTTTCTCCCTCTTCCGGTCCGATTTCGTTCATAGTCTCCAGAATGGTTCCGGAGATGCTTCTTTCATAGATGTCCGTTGCTGTAAGGTCTTTCTTGAAACCAATCCAGATGGACGAGTCTTCCTTTGCGGAAAGTATGTAGAGCATTCTCTCCTTTCCCCAGTTTCCGTAGCGTGGAAGGGCTGTCTCGTCATCAGGAGAAACAGTTATATTACCGGGTTCATCGCAGAGCTTTACCGTTATAGGCAGATTACCCTGGAAATAGCTGAATACCTTGTCGCCGAGCAAATTGCCCATATAGGTGTCTATGAGGTCTTCCAGGGAGTTGTCCTTGAGAAAGCCTTTGAGTGCGGTGCTCTCGGGGGTTATGCCGTCCAGCAGAAGGGGATATATCTTTTTCATTACAACGTGGTGTTGTTCTCGTTTGCTGTGTCTGCCAGCAGGATCTCTTTTGGCTTGAAGCTCTGAGGGTTCTTAGGCAGGTACTTGTTGAGCAGGATGATGCCCGCGACAACAATCAGGGCTCCTGTGCCTACCAGTACCCAGTACCACATGTCTGTTCCGGTGAGCTGGACCATATTCTCCCTGGAGGAGGCGTCCGGATCCATTGTCGGGAATGCCCAGAACAGCATGATCGAGGAGAAGTTGTTTACAAAGTGCATAAAGATCACTGCCCAAATGCTGTGGCTTCTGTAGTAAACCCATCCGAAGAGGCATCCCAGGACAAATGCCGGAATCGCCTGCCAGAGATTCATGTGCATCGCTCCGAACAGAAGGGCGGACCAGAGTATGGCCACGGCCGCAGAACCCTTTGACAGCAAGCCTCTTTCTATCGTGCCTCTCATTATGAACTCCTCGAACAGCGGGGCCATTATGGCAACGGAAACTATGGTGTCCACAGGTCTGGCAGCTATGTTCTCGAACATATCCTTGAAGTTTTCCGGCATAGGGAAGTTGTCGGTTACAGGATCAAGAGCCCAGCTGAGCCCCAAGGTAATAAGCATAAGCAAAATGCCCAGTGTCAGGAAATTGAATTTGCCAATATGCGGAGCGTCAACCTTTACCGGAGAGTTCAGCGGATTATGGCTATTGGCGTTGCCTACCAGCCAGATGAAAATCACCGGGATAATCATCTGTGCAAAATATACAAGGCTCAGCCTTCCGGTCAGGATGCTGGCGAGTCCAACAGGATCGGATGATGCCTGCGCCACCTGCGACAATTCCCCGTTAATAGCGGCGGCAATGAATGCGGCGACTATGGAAAACACAGATCCCAGAAGGAACATTATGACAAGAATCAGGAGGCTGCCTCCGATTCCCGGCCTGTAGTATGCTGGTTTAGAGAAAAACTTGCTCATGATTAGAATAATGGTGATGGATAGGTTCCGTCATCTGACATTTCCTTGAGGCGGGCAACAACTTTCTCGCGATCTTCCTTGTAAGTTACTCCGAACCAAGCTGATGGGGTTGAGAGAACCTTAACGTTCGCCTTGCCTTCCTCTATCATCCGGCTTACAACTGACGGAACGTAGAATTCCTTCTTTGGCTCGTCGATGTTCTGTTTGAGGAACTCCTTGAAGAGGACCTCTGACTCTTCCATATAATCCTGGGTAAAGCCCCACATATTCATTGATGTGCAGGTCTTTGCAGGGATGGAATGCTCAACTCCCATAAGGTTTTCTCCCAGAATCCTGCGGCCGCACTTGCGGATGTTGCCGTGCTCTTCCACCTTTACCAGATGGTCCTTGCTGTCCAGGGTGCAGATTCCTCTGGATACGCTTCCGCTGTCGGACAAGGTGTTCTTCAGATAGAAACCTACCATGCAGAACTTGCCCTTCTGGCCCTTTCTGATCTTGCCCAGGTAATCTGCCAGGCACTTGAAAGCTTCCCTTCCGTAGAAGTCGTCCGAGTTGATCACCGCAAACGGCCTGGTTATCACGTCTTTTGCGCTGAGGACAGCCTGTCCTGTTCCCCACGGTTTCTCCCTAGGAGTCTTTGGACGGAATCCTCTTGGAAGCTTATCCGGTTCCTGTGTAACTATGGTGTATTTGATTTTGCCTTTGAATTTGGAAGCAACCTTCTCCTCAAACTCCTTCCTGAACTTCTCCCTTACAACGAAAACCACGTCCGCAAACCCTGCCAGGATAGCATCGTAGATGGAAAAATCCATGATTGTCTCTCCCTTAGGCCCAACTCCGTCAAGCTGTTTGAGCCCTCCGTACCTGCTGCCCATGCCGGCAGCCATAATCAGAAGTGTAGGTTTCATTTTATTTTATAAATTTGTACAGTTTTATTTCGAGGGGCAAAGATAGTGCAAGCCGAGCGAAAAGCAAACAAAGTTTGCTTATCCGAGGCGCCGCCTATCTTGACGAGCGAAGCGAGAAAATTTTGTGTTAACATGAGCTTCTTTGGCAGACTAAGTGAAAAGCCCGGATTCAGGCAGGTCTTCAAGGTATTGAAGAACAAGTACTTCATAGTCACGGCTGCGTTCCTGATATGGATATTCTTCTTCGACACCAATAACCTCATATCCTGGTACCGCGACCTGAAGCAGCTTGCATGGCAGAACCGCCAGAAGGTTTATTATCAGGAGGCTATACGCCAGGCTGACGAGAAGCTCCAGGAGCTCACCTCAAACAAAGACTCCCTGGAAAAGTTTGCCAGGGAGCAGTTCCTTTTCCACGAAGCGGGAGAGGATATCTATGTTGTTGACGACAAGTCAGAAGACTAAATTCCTGTATAATTCCCAGGCGTGACGGAAAGCATCTCTTTTTTTACGCTTTCCTTTATTTTCAGCCCCTTTACAAACTCCGCGATACTTTCCCTTGTGACCTTGGTGTTGACTCTGGTCAGTTCCTTAAGGGTTTCGTACGGATGCGGATAGCCCTCTCTGCGGAGGATTGTCTGAAGGGCCTCCGCCACAACGGCCCAGTTGTCTTCCAGGTCGGCGTTCAGTTTCTCTTTGTTGAGAATCAGCTTGCCAAGGCCTTTCTCCAACGATTTGAGAGCTATGATTGTATGAGCCAAAGGCACTCCCACGTTCCTTAATACGGTTGAGTCCGTAAGGTCTCTCTGCATCCTGGAAACCGGAAGTTTGGAGCTCAGATGCTCAAACACGGCGTTGGCCACTCCGAGGTTTCCCTCCGCGTTTTCGAAGTCAATAGGATTAACCTTGTGAGGCATCGCTGAGGAACCCACTTCTCCTGCCTTGATCTTCTGCTTGAAATATTCCATCGAGATGTAAGTCCATACATCGCGGCAGAGGTCTATCAGTATTGTGTTGATTCTCTTGAGATTGTCAAACAGGGCGGCAAGGTTGTCGTAATGCTCGATCTGGGTTGTAGGATAGGAGCGTACCAGACCGAAGGCATCCTTCTGGAATGTGGTGGCGAACTTGTTCCAGTCGATTTCCGGATAGGCCACCTTGTGGGCGTTCATGCAACCCGTGGCGCCTCCGAACTTGGAGCAGTAAGGTACGGTCTTCAGGAGCTTGAGCTGCTTGTCCAGCCTTTCCACGAATACCTTTATCTCCTTGCCAAGACGGGTAGGGGAAGCCGGCTGACCGTGGGTATGGGCCAGCATCGGAACGTCCTTCCACTCCTTCGCATAGTCTTCCAGAATCTTCTTTACTTCCAGAAGCTGAGGAAGATACACATTCTCCACGCCCTCCTTCAGGCTCAGAGGCACGGCCGTGTTGTTTATGTCCTGGCTGGTAAGCCCGAAGTGTACGAACTCCTGGAACTTCTCTATCTTCAGCCTCTTGAATTCCTCCTTTATGAAGTACTCCACTGCCTTGACATCGTGGTTTGTGATTTTCTCGATATCCTTCACCTTCTGCGCCTGCTCAATAGTAAGATCCTTGTAAATCTTTCTCAGCGACGCGAACTTGCCCTTCGGGAAGCCCTTCAACTGAGGAAGAGGGATGCTACAAAGAGCGATGAAGTATTCGATCTCCACCCTGACACGGTATCTTATGAGCGCATACTCTGAGAAAAAATCGCTGAGGATTTCTACTTTGTCGTGATATCTGCCGTCGATTGGAGAAACGGCGGTAAGTGCCTGAAATGCCTTATCCATAAATATGATTTTTAGCCGTGCAAATTTAATGATTTTTCAAATAGCCTGACCGTCTGGACGGCTTCCTTCACGTCGTGGACGCGAAGGATGGTGGCTCCTTTCTGCAAGGCCCTGTAGTTCAGAACGCAGGTAGCAGGCAAACTCTCTTCTGGCGTAATATCCAGAAGCTTGTAGATCATGGACTTTCTGGAAAGCCCAGCCAGAACCGGCCGTCCCAGGCTTTGGAACTGGTCCAACCCTTCCAGCAGCTCGTAGTTCTGCTCCACAGTCTTGGCAAAGCCGAATCCGGGGTCCAGAACCCAGTCTTCTATCCCGAACTTTTCAGCTTTTTCCGCAAATTCCTCAAAATACCGCTTGACCTCAGCGGCAACTCCCTTGGGGTAATCCGTCATAGACTGCATCGTATCCGGTGTTCCCCGCTTGTGCATCGCAATGAACGGAAGTCCGTAATCCGCCACAGTCTCGAGCATTTCAGAATCATCTTCCCCGGCGGAAATATCGTTGACAATAACAGGCCCCAGTATATCACAGGCCTTTCTTACTATCTCGCTTCTGAACGTGTCAATTGAGAATTCCGGAACGGTTTTCCTCTCGCAGAACCTTTCCGAGGCAATTTCCGCCAGCCTCTCCAGCGGCTTTTCCAGGTATTCCCATTCCTGCTCAAGGGTAACCGGAGTGCTTCCCGGACGGGTGGAGCAGGCTCCGATATCAATGATATCCGCCCCGTCCTCAATCATTTGCAGATAGGCTTTTTCAACATCTTCGACAGTTATCCTGCGGCTTTTTCCGTAGAAAGACTCGTTGTTGATGTTGATGATTCCCATCACACGGATGGGTTCTGATTCGCGTTTAATTCTTGCCATGGGCTCTTGTTGCTTCAGCCACAAAGATAATCTATGGGGGAAAGGAATGCAATATTGAAAACAGATTCGTAAATTTGTAGAGTTATGCTGATAGTTATAGAAGGACTGGACGGTGCCGGAAAGAGCACCCAGGTCAAAAAGCTCAAGGAATACATCGTTGAAAAGGGATATGATCTGGAATACCTCCATTTCCCAAGGTATGAGGCTCCGGTATACGGAGATCTGGTAGGGGAGTTCCTGCGTGGAGGATTCGGAGACTTGAATCAGGTGCATCCTAAGCTGGTGGCGCTGCTCTATGCGCTTGACAGGCAGGATGCTGCAGTAGGGCTGAGGAAAGCCTTGAAGGCAGGAAAGACCGTTCTTCTGGACAGGTACGTATATTCCAACATTGCCTACCAGTGCTCCAAGATTACAGACAAGGAAGAAAGGGAAAAACTCCGCAGCTGGATATTCTCCCTGGAATATGAGTTCTACAAGATTCCCCGTCCGGACGTGAACATTTACCTTAATGTTCCGCTGGATTTTATCGCTTCCCGTCTGGCTTCTTCACGAAGCGAGGACAGTGACAGAGACTATCTTAACGGCCAGAGAGACATCCACGAAGAGAGAATCAGTTTCCAGGAAGGAGTTAGGAAGATGTATTTGGAAGAATGTGAGAGAGATGCTGATTTCCAGAAAGTTGAATGTATGGCGGAGGATGGCTCCATGCTTCCTCCGGACGAGATATTTGAAAGGATAAAAGAGAAGCTTCCACTGTAGTTTTATGTTCTGGAAGTTGTTGAGAAAAGCGGCCCGTTACCTGGTTGGAATAGTGTTCATCGCTTCGGGTTTCCTGAAGGGAGTGGATCCGGTCGGCACATCGCTGAAGGTGAAGGAATATTTCCATGCTTTTCTGGGGATGGATCCGGGGCATTGGGCTCTTTGGCTTGGGATTGCGCTATGTGCTGTGGAGTTCCTGACGGGAGTCTGCATCCTCAAGGTTATCAAGTTCCGTTTCTTCTCTCTGATAGCCCTCCTTATGAGCCTGTTTTTTGCGGGAGTTACACTCTATTCCGCCATAACGGGCAAGGTGGAGGACTGCGGTTGCTTCGGGGATGTGATCCATCTGGAGCCTTGGCCGTCTTTCTACAAGAACGTTGTGCTTGTGGCGCTTACGGCATATCTCTACAGCCAGAGGCACAGGGCCCGTCCGATAGCCGGTAACTTCTGGCAGTGGGCCTTTATGCTGGGCTATGCTGTTTTCATTGTTGGCCTTGCGGTCTACTCGATGAGGGAACTTCCTCCGGCAGACCTGACTGATTTCCGCCCGGGAAGAGACCTTTTCAAGGGAGATTCCACGGCTCTTGTCAAATACAAGACAGAGATAATCTACTCCAAGGATGGAGTCCGCAAGTCTTTCAGCCTCAACCATCTTCCGGATTCAACCTGGAAATACGAGGAAACAATCTCCACAGTTGTAGAAGGCAGCGAGAAGGTTGCAAGGCAGATGCCATTCCTCCTGAAGGATGCCGCAGGAGAAGATGTTACGGAATCCGTGCTCAAAACCGAGGCTCCGCTGGTTTTCATATCATTCTACGATGCTTCCACGATAACTCCGGATGATCTTGGCAAGCTTAAAAATCTCGGCGATTCACTAAGCCAGGGGAGTTCTCAGCGATTGAGCCATACCATAAGCGCCTTGAACTCCGATGATGCTACAACCGCTCAGAAACCCGATTATTCTTCAAGTGCCCTGGGTTTTATTGATGCTTTCTCTTCCTCGAGTCTTGGAGCCCAGGTATATGTGCTAAGCGCAATGACTGAGGATGAAACTGTCAAAAGCCTCCAACCCATCGCTGATGCCATTGAAAAAGAGGCTATCTCAGATGTATTCTCTTCTTCCTATACGCAAAGGAGCCTGCCGTTCAGAATAGTGTACTCGGATTTCAAATCCGTGATTACCTTCAACCGCTCCAACGGTGGGGCCACATACGTGAACAAGGGAATCATCGTGAAGAAATGGAGTGCCGCCAAATACTCCAACACCAAGATCATCTCTGCCATAACCAAAAATCCATACATGCTCACCAAGGGCAGCGAGGAACACTCAAGAGTCTTCCTGATAGTTTCCCTGGCAATCATCATTGGTATGGCGCTGATTATAAGATTAATATTCAAAGCCATCTACAAGACCGTCAAAGGCACCGTGGATGTCCTCGAGAAGATAGGAGATGACGATAATCAAAATTGATAGTATGAAATTCAACCTGAGAGTTTTTATTGTTCTGCTGGCATTATGCCCGGCGATTGCATTGATTTCATCCTGTGGCACTTCCGTCAATGTTCCCCATACGGAAACTGTAACTCAGGTTTACGGCAGCCCGTTTGACGGTGCTCCTCAGATATTTTCCAGATATCTGCCTTCCTCAGGAATCGCTGAGGATTCAAAGATAAAGTTCCAGACCTCTTCTACCGAAAAGGGCCTGAAAGTGATGAATTACCACTTCGAGTCTCTGTTTGGCTCTCCCCAGGATATTTCTGTCATAGAGATAAATCCACGGATGTACAGGTTCAATGTGGCTAATCACGTTAAACTTGTCCGGACATCTGAGATTGCTTCGGAGGCCGGGGCCGTTGCCGCAATGAACGGAACGTTTTACGATATGAAGAAAGGCGGAAGCGTCTGCTATCTCCAGATAGATGGCGTTGTTGCGGACACTACCAAGGGCAAGGATATGAAAGTAAGGGCAAACGGAGCGGTTGTAATTAAAAAGGGGAAACTTTCCGTGGAGCCTTGGAACGCAGATAAAGAAAGCATCTACAAAGAGCGCTTTTTGAAAGGATTAAACAGAATCGGCTATCCAGAAGAAACAAGACATTCTGAATCGGTCAATGCAGTTCGTTCCGGTTATGGTTCTGGAGTCATACGTTCTCAGAAAAATGTTTCCATAATGGCTACCATGCCTCTTTTGATCAAGGATGGATATGCCGTTGAACTGCCTTATTACAAAGGCTTTTCAGACAAGCGTCATCCTCGCAGCGTGGTCTTTGAGAAAGATGGCAAGATCTGCCTGATGGTAATTGACGGCCGCAGCAAGGGCAATGCAGCAGGTATGACTCTGGATGAAGTTCAGCGATACTTGCTTTCCATGGATGGAGGCAAGGGCTGCCAAAACGCTGTGAATCTGGACGGCGGCGGATCCTCCACCCTCTGGCTGAAACCTTCATCTGGTGAAAAATACTCTAATGGAGCTATAGCCCCGGAAGCTTCAATACAGGGAACAGGGGTAATTAACCATCCATCCGATAACGGCAAGTTTGACCATAAAGGAGAACGCCGAGTCGCCAACTCCATAATCGTTCTCCGCAAGTAGTAAAAAAGCAGCGGTGCGTGTGTAATGGTAGGTGCTGCAACCTAAATCTCAGATTATTAGCTAAATAATAAAAGTCCCTCTCGTGTTTTTCGGGGAGGGACTTTTGATAACTCGCAGATTCTTAGGACTTTGGGTTGCAGGCGTTTTTCTCTTCAAAAAAACTTTTTAACTTTACGCCCAAAGAATGGATCTAAGCTCTGCTTTAGGTTCGATAATTCTAAGTTTCATCATTTTAAGAGGGGGCGGTATGAAGGGCTTTCAAATAAATTCTTCCATTAGAAACAATTCCAATACTCGGCGATTAAACGGCTATGGAATTGCCCGGTCTGTTTATTCAAGTTATCATATTTATCAGCGAAGTCACGACAAATCTAACATATTCCATTCAGGTAAAGACGCTTTGGTATTCATCTCTATAGTCAAGCTCAAGGCTATGAAGTTGGGCGTTGCTGTCTATGCAATATGTTTGATGGATAATCATATTCACATGCTGGTTAAGGTGCGAGACAGGACCGCTTTGCGCAGGTTCGTAACTGATTATACTTCCATGTTTGTCAAGGCCTACAACAAGAGATACAACAGGGAAGGTTTATTGTTCTCGTCTCCTTTTGGCAGGGCATACAAGAAAACAGATAAATATGTCCGGAATTGCATTTCTTACATTAACAATAATCCGGTGGAAGCGGGCAAGACAAAGAGCATAGAGGAGTATATGTGGAACATGTTCTCTTTCGGAAGAACAAGCCACCCTCACTCAGAGGCATTGAATATGTCTAAATCAAGGTATTTTATGCGATGTTGTTGCCGAAGCTTGAGGTCAGAATATTCGAGAGGACGTTACACGTCTTACGAGCTCTTGGATGAGTTGTTTTCGAGAACTGACAAAAAAGAAACTGAACAACTTCTTGATTATATCCTTGATTTATACAATCCGGTTGATTACTCTGCGATGTATAGATTGTTCGGAAGTTTTGACAAGGCTGCACTGGCTATGAATTCTTATACAGGATCTGAATATGATATCGCTGAGGATGACAGGCTGTAAGATATAAGTAAGAGAGCGGTAAGAATGGAATAAGATAGGAGTAAGATAGGAGTAAGATAGGAGTAAGATAGGAGTAAGGAAAAGGAGTAAGAAAGGAATAAGAGAGCAGAAATAGTGCTGCAATGTAAGTTGTTTATTATGAGAGATATATAGAAACTCCCTCTTGCGATTTTCAAAGAGGGGGTTTTAGTAAGTGATTAAAAATAAGCGATTTAGATTGCAGCACTAAAATGGAGAAAGGCGTGTAGCCAACAGCATACACGCCCTTCCACGTTAGTTCTGAGATCCTTTTTACAAGGTTCTCTTGATTTCCTCGATCTTGTAGGCCTCGATTACGTCGCCTTCCTTGATATCGTTGAAGTTCTCGATACCAAGACCGCAGTCGTAGCCGGAAGCAACTTCCTTGACGTCGTCCTTGCCTCTCTTCAGGGAAGCCAGAACACCTTCCTTGATAACGATACCGTCTCGGATGACCCTGATCTTGGCGGTTCTTGTGATCTTGCCTTCCTTGACCATACAGCCGGCGATTGTACCGACCTTGGAGATCTTGAAGGTCTGCCTTACTTCCAGAGTTGAGGTGACAACCTCTTTCTCCACAGGGGCAAGCATACCCTCGATACCGCTCTTGACCTCGTTGATTGCATCGTAGATGACTGAGTAGAGGCGGATTTCGATTTCCTCCTTCTCGGCCATCTTCCTGGCGTTCATACTTGGGCGAACCTGGAAGCCGATGATGATAGCCTCGGAAGCCTCTGCCAGCAGAACGTCGCTCTCGGAGATTTCTCCAACGGCCTTGTGGATGACATTCACCCTTACCTCTTCGGTAGAGAGTTTGATCAGGGAATCGGACAGAGCCTCGATAGATCCGTCCACGTCTCCCTTGACGATGATGTTGAGTTCCTTGAAGTTGCCGATGGCGATTCTTCTTCCGAGCTCTTCCAGGGTGATGTGCTTCTGGGTTCTCAGGCCCTGGATTCTAAGAAGCTGCTCACGCTTGTTGGCGATTTCCCTTGCATCCCTTTCGTTATCGAAGATGTTGAAGGTATCGCCAGCCTGAGGAGCACCGTTCAGGCCGAGAACGGAAACAGGAACGGACGGGCCGGCTTCCTTGATCTTTTGTCCTCTTTCGTTGAACATAGCCTTAACCTTACCGGTATACATACCTGAGAGCATGATGTCTCCGGTGTGGAGAGTTCCGCCCTGGACCAGAAGGGTTGCAAGATAGCCTCTACCCTTGTCCAGAGAGGACTCGATAACTGTTCCTACGGCTTTCTTATGAGGATTTGCCTTGAGGTCAAGCATATCGGCCTCAAGCAGAACCTTGTCCAGAAGGTCGGAAACACCGATTCCCTTCTTAGCGGATATTTCCTGGCACTGGTACTTGCCGCCCCAGTCCTCAACCAGGATGTTCATCTGGGAGAGCTGTTCGCGGATCTTGTCCGGCATAGCGCCCGGCTTGTCTATCTTGTTGATGGCGAAAATCATCGGAACGCCGGCAGCCTGGGCGTGGTTGATGGCCTCGATTGTCTGAGGCATCACTGCGTCGTCTGCGGCAACGATGATAATCGCAAGGTCAGTCATCTTGGCACCACGGGCACGCATAGCGGTAAACGCTTCGTGGCCAGGGGTATCCAGGAAGGTGATTCTCCTTCCGTTAGGAAGCTTCACGTTGTAGGCGCCGATGTGCTGGGTAATTCCACCGGCCTCACCGGCAATCACGTTGGACTGGCGGATGTAGTCCAGCAGGGATGTCTTACCGTGGTCCACGTGACCCATCACGGTAACGATAGGGGCCCTTGGCTCCATATCCTCCGGCTTGTCCTCCTCAGTTTCCTCCTTGATTGCTTCCTGGATTTCAGCGGAAACGAACTCGATCTTGTAACCGAAATCTTCGGCTACGAGAGTAAGTGCATCGGCATCCAGTCTCTGGTTGATGGAAACCATAAGACCGAGGTTCATGCAGGCGCTGATAACCTTGGTTACAGGCTGGTCTATCATCACGGCCAGATCGTTGACCGTAACAAACTCGGTGACCTTGAGGATGTTGCTCTCCAGGCCTCTGCGCTGGATCTCCTCCTCTCTCTTTTCCTCCGCGATTTCTCTCTTTTCCCTTCTGTACTTGGAGCCCTTGGTCTTGCCCTTGCCCTCTACCATTCTCTGGTAGGTTTCCTTTATCTGCTTCTGTACCTCGTCCTCATCTACCTCGTTGCGGATTGGCTTGAATCCCTTCTTGCCTTTCTTGTCCTTTGCCTTCTTGGCTGCCTCGCGGTTCTGGTTGGTTTCCTTGGTGATGTCCACCTTCTCCTTTGTGTTCTTCTTGATTCTCTCTCTCTTTCCGCCGCTCTTCTTCTTAGGGGTCTCAAACTTGGAAAGGTCTATCCTCTGGCCTGTATCCTTAGGACCCTGGAGCTGCTCCACCTTAGTCTCGATGAAGTTGCTTGGAGTCTCCTCTTTCTTCTGAGGCTCAGCCGGTTTCTCAACAGGTTCGGCAGGTTTTTCCACTTTTGGCTCGGCGACAGGCTTTTCCTCCTTCTTGACTTCCTCTTTCTTCTTGGCAGCAGCCTTTGGAGCCTTCTCCTCCTTCTTCTTCTCCGGAGCCTTTTCCTCAGCGGCCGGTTTAGGGGCTTCTTCTTTCTTAGGCTCTGCCTTTTCCTTCTTGCCGGAAATCTTGTCGAGGTCAATCTTGCCTACGATAGTCGGTGCCTTAGGAGTTTCCACGGCAGTTTCTATGAAGTTGTCCTTAGGCTTTTCTTCCTTTTCCAGCTGGTATGTCTTCTTGTCGCTCTCGGAAATCCTCAGCGATCCTGCTATCTTCTTTGCGTCTTCCTTCACCTGCTGCTGCCCAAGGAATTCCTTCTGCACCAGGGCGAGGGTTTCCTCATCGAGCTTCGCATTAGGATTGGCCTCCACACTCTTTCCTTTCTTTTCAAGGAAATTGATGAGGGTGCTCATTCCTATGTTGTAGTCTTTGAGGACTTTACTAATTCTCATTCCTGCCATTTACTGTCTCCTTTTTTCTTTAAAAATTATTCTTCCATCGGATCTTCGAACTCAGCCTGGAGTATCTTCTTGACTTCCTCCACGGTCTCGAGGTCAAGGTCTGCCCTTTCCATAATGTCCTCGTTGCTCATGCGGAGAACGTCCTTGGCGGTGTCGAAGCCAACCTTGCGGAGAGCGTCGATTACCCACTGGTCGATCTCGTCGTTGAATGAGCTCAGGAGAACGTCGTCGTCATCGGCACCCTGGACATCCCTGAAGATTTCGATGTCCATTCCGATCATAAGCTCAGCCAGGCGGATGTTGCTTCCGTTCTTGCCAACTGCCAGGGAAACCTGGGATGAATCCATAGTGATGAGCGCCTTGTTTTCCTCCTCGTTGATCTTAATAGTGGAGATCTTTGCAGGGGAGAGGGCTCTCTGGATGAGGAGCTGGGTGTTTGTGGTCCAGCTGATTACGTCGATGCTCTCGTTACGGAGTTCGCGGACGATACCGTGGATACGGCTACCCTTTACTCCAACGCATGCTCCTACAGGATCGATACGGTCGTCGTATGACTCGACAGCAACCTTTGCTCTGTCGCCCGGTATGCGGACAATCTTCTTGATGGTAATCAGTCCGTCGAAAATCTCAGGAACTTCCTGCTCGAACAGTCTCTCCAGGAACACGCTGGCGGTTCTGGAAAGGATGATGCTCGGGTTGTTGTTCTTCATCTCGACCTTTGCAACCACAGCCTTGACTGAATCTCCCTTGCGGAAGAAGTCAGACGGAATCTGCTCGCTCTTAGGCAGAACAAGCTCGTTGTCAGCGTCATCGCGAACCAGGACTTCCTTCTTCCAAACCTGGTAAACTTCACCGACTACAACCTCACCGATCTTGTCCTTGTAGTAGTTGAACAGATTGGCTTTGTCGATATCCATAATCCTTCCGGAAAGGTTCTGGCGGAGGTTCAGCACTGCCCTTCTTCCAAAGGAAGCCAGAGGAATTTCCTCTGTGTAATCCTCACCGATTTCGAAGTCGTTGTCAGGTTCCTTTTCGTCAACCTCTGCCTTGGAGATTTCCAGCATAGGATCCTCAACCTCCTCGACGATGGTGCGGTTGCGCCAGATCTGGAGGTCTCCCTTGTCGATGTTGATGATGATGTCGAAATTGTCAGCCGTTCCGTAAGTCTTGGCCAGCTGTGTGCGGAAGATGTCTTCCAGCACGCTCATCAGGGTTGCCCTGTCGATTCCTTTGCCCTCTTTGAACTCAGCAAAGAATTGGGCTAAATTTAATCCTTCCATGATATTTTGTATTTTATATTTTTTCTGTTTATCCCTCGGCGATGCATATAACCGGACACCTTGTTCTCCGTACATCTGCCTGGCGTTCACTGCAATAAAGAAGGGAACCGCTTGGTTCCCTGTCTCACTTGCCTTTTCTGGAGTGCAAAAGTATGTATTTTCGGCCAGAATACCAAAAAATTGAGTATATTTGAAAATTATTAGACATAATGTGTTATGGAAGTTACAGCGGAAAGAATCGCACAGCATCTTAAGGGAGAAATCATCGGCGATCCCAACGTGAAGGTCAGAATGGTAGCCAAGATTGAGCATGGCAAACCTAATGAGGTATGTATCCTTCACAACGACAAGTACAAGGAATATCTTCTTACATCCAATGCCGGAATAGTCATTGTCAGCCGCCATCTGGTTCCTGAGCAGAAGGTGAAGCCTACCCTGATTGTGATGGAGGATGCCCATCCTGCTTTCGCTTCCCTGCTGGAGCTTCTGAACACAATCAAGAAGAGCCAGAAGAAGGGCCACAGCCTGCTGTCCTACAGGGCCTGGTCCAGCAAGATCGGCAAGAAAGTCTATATTGGAAAGTTCAGCTACATAGGTTCCAAGACCGTTGTTGGCAACGGATGCCAGATTCATCCTCAGGTCTATATTGGAAACAATGTGAAGATCGGGGAGAATTGCATCTTATATCCTGGTGTAAAAATCTATGACGACTGCAAGATTGGAAACAACTGCATACTTCACGCGAATGTGGTGATAGGATCTGACGGTTTCGGATTTGCCCCGGTAGAGGACGGAAGCTACAAGAAGATTCCACAGACCGGAAACGTTATTCTGGAGGATGATGTGGAGATCGGTTCCAACACAGTTGTGGACCGTGCGGCAATGGAATCCACGATTATCCGCAAGGGTGTCAAGCTGGATAACCTCATTCAGATTGCCCATAATGTGGAAATCGGTGAGAATACGGTGATTGCAGCCCAGAGCGGCGTTGCCGGAAGCACAAGGATCGGAAAGAACTGCCAACTGGGCGGGCAGGTTGGAGTAGTGGGTCACATAACGGTTGGAGACGGAACCATAGTTAATGCCCAAAGCGGAATCCAGGGATCCGTCAAGAGCGAGCTCGGCCAGAAGGGACTTATGGGTAGCCCTGCAATTCTGATGAGCCAGTACCTGAGATGCTACGCCAAGTTCCGCCATCTGGCAGACCCGGAGAAGAAATAATTTTCGTACATTTGTCAAATACCAAAACCAAAGCCTATATGTACACAAACCAGCATACTCTCAAAGGCAGATATGAGTTCGAGGGAAAGGGTCTTCACACCGGAAAGAAAGTTCACATGATGGTGGAGCCGGCCCCGAAGAACTTCGGAATCCAGTTCAAACGTTCTGATTTGGGAGAAAGCGCTCCACTGGTGGAAGCCTGCGTAGATTACGTAAGCGCTACTGCCCGTGGCACTACACTTGACAAACAGGGAGTTACGGTTCTTACACTCGAGCATCTGATGGGTGCGCTCTATGGAATGCACATAGACAACGCCCTTATCACCCTGGACGCTCCGGAAGTTCCGATACTGGACGGTAGCGCCAAGCCATACGCAGACGCATTCTCGAAAGACGGGCTCCAGGAGCAGAACGCTCCGAGGAAATATCTGGTGCTGGACCGCAAGGTGGTCTGCCGTAACGAGAAAGGAAGCGAGATGGTAGTCCTGCCGGATGATCATTTCTCCATAGACGTGATGATAGACTACAACTCCAAGGTGGTTGGCTGCCAGTACGCAAGATATGAGGCAGATACAGATTTTGTCAAGGAGATTGCCCCTTGCCGTACGTTTGTTTTCCTTCACGAGCTCGAGCCCCTTTTCAAGTACAATCTGATCAAAGGCGGAGACCTGGACAATGCGCTTGTAATCGTTGAGAATCCTGTTCCGCAGGAGGAACTGGACCGCCTGGCCGGCATATTCAACGTGAAGAGGCTGGAAAGGGTTCCTGAAGGATATCTTTCACATACATCGCTAAGATTCTCCAACGAGTGCGCAAGGCACAAATTGCTGGATGTGCTCGGCGATTTCTCTCTGGTGGGCTATCCTATCAAGGGAAAGGTAATTGCCTACAAGAGCGGTCACTCCATCAATTCCACGATTGCGCGTGAACTCCGCACCCTGGCACTCAAGCAGTTCCGCCGCCGCTGGAACGAACAGTAGAAACTTAAAATTGAACAAAATGGATATTGAGAAAATCAAGGAAGTAAAACAGAGACTTTCCGTTGCTCCGAAGTATGATCCGGATGCAGAACCAGTTTATGACGTTCTTGGAATACAGAAGCTTCTGCCTCACCGCCCTCCTTTTTTGATGGTGGACAGGATTACTGAAGTTGAGTCTGATTCCATCGTCGGCATCAAGACCATTGGCGTTAACGAGTATTACTTCAGGGGACATTTCCCGACAGAGCCTGTTGTACCTGGAGTCTTGCTGGTGGAGGCTATGGCTCAGGTAGGAGGCATCCTGGTTCTCCGAAATGTGGACGAGCCTGAAAGGTACTCAACTTACTTTGCAAAGATAGACGGCTTCAAGTTCCGCCGCAAGGTGGTTCCGGGAGACGTGGTTACCTTCAAACTCATTATCACACAGCCGCTTGAGCACTCGCTGGTTTGCATGAGAGGAAAGGCTTGGGTTGGCAATTCCGTTGCCTGCGAGGGCGATATGGTAGCCCAGGTAATCAAGAACAAGTAACATCAAAAAGATATAGAATGGAAAACGCAAATGTCCATCCGAAAGCTAAAATCGGAAAGAACGTTGTCATAAGTCCTTTTGTCACCATCGCTGAACACGTTGAGATCGGAGACAATTGCTGGATAGGCCCTTGCGCCGCAATCAACGATTACGTGAAAATCGGAAACAACTGCAAGATTTTCAACGGCGCCGTTATCGGCGGACTCCCTCAGGACCTCAAGTTCCAGGGCGAGGAGTCCTGGGTTGAGATTGGAAACAACGTAATCATCAGGGAATACTGCACCGTCAGCCGCGGAACCGCAGCCAGCGGAAAGAACAAGACCGTAATCGGAGATGATACCTTCCTTATGGCATACGTACACGTGGCTCACGACTGCCGCATAGGAAGTCATTGTATCCTCGTTAGTTATGTAGGCCTTGCCGGAGAGACGGACGTGGACGACTGGGCAATTATCGGAGGTTCTTCCGCAGTTCACCAGTTTACCCATATCGGAACTCACGCTATGATTTCCGGAGGATCATTCCTGAGCAAGGACGTTCCTCCATACACAATAGTTGGAGACCGCCCTGTCACTTTCTCAGGAATCAATGTAGTAGGTCTTCGCAGAAGAGGATTCACAATGGAGCAGATAGACAGGATGAGAGACGTTTACAGGATAATCTACATGAACGGCCTGAACGTGTCTGACGCCTGCCGTGCCGCTGAGGCCGAGCTTCCTGAATCTCCTGAGAAGAGGGTCATTCTGGACTTCATAGAGAACAGCAAGAGAGGTATCGTAAGGTACAATCCTCTCAAATCAACACAGGAATAGATGTGGCTGTTGCTTAGCAGCGCCTATCTTCCTCCAGTGGAGTATTTTGCGGCAATCGCAAAATACGGTGGAGCGTTGGTTGAGGCCTGCGAAAACTACCAGAAGCAGTCATACAGAAACCGTTGCACCATCCTTACGGCTAACGGAAAGATGAACCTGAATATCCCTGTCCTGCGTGGCGGGGATGATTGTACCCACAGCGTTCCCATAACCGAAATTGAAATAGATTACCAGGAGAACTGGCCGATCCGCCACGTCAGGGCAATGGAGGCCGCCTACCGGAACTCTCCTTTCTTCGAGTATTACATAGACGATATCTCGGCGATCCTTCTGAGGAAGGAAAAGTCTCTTTTTGCCCTTAACATGTCTTTGACAAATCTCCTTCTCCGATTCTGCGGGATTAAGGCGGAATTGGGCCTTACAGAGGATTTTGTCGCCGATTATAAAGACACTGCGGTTGATCTGCGTAACCGCATCCATCCAAAGAGCAAACTTCCTTCCATCTTGAAGGAATGGGGCATAGAAAAACCCTGGTGGCAGGTATTTGCTCCCCAGGGTTTTGTCTCAGGCCTCAGCGTCGTGGACCTTCTTTTCAACGAAGGCCCTAACGCCATTTCCTTTCTTGTCTAGAATCTCCAGCCGAACGTAGCCAGAACCTTTACGTTTGAACGCTCCATTGTAGCGTACTTAGGGTCTCCCAGAACATAGTCTGCAGCAGGCTCGGAGTCCAGGAAAGGAACGGTACTCTTCTTCAGGCTGGCTGCAACTGCAAGGTCCAGATAGAATCCGCCGCCGAATGTCATTCCCACACCGAAGCTTCCGGTGTAGTTCTGGATAGCGGTGTTCATCAGATCCTTCTTGATGCCGTTGTCCGCATACTGGAATCCGGCTCTCAGAGCAACATTCGGAACAGGATAAACCTCGGCTCCAACCCTGAGCTTGTTAGCCATCTTGAAGTTCTCTGTCATCCATTCGTTTTCCGCCCTGTAGTCCGAGTAATCGATAGAATTGACGTCTTCACGGTTGCGGAGTCTGGCCTGTGAAGGGTTGCTTCCCTCATAGTCCACGCTGAAGCTTCCGCCCTTGAATACGGTGGCAAATCCCAGATTGTAGTGGAAAGGAGTGTTTACGCGATAGTCATAAACTCCCTCAGGAGAATGCAGGCTGGCCTTGTAGCCGTCGTCAAAAGATACATCGGTATCCCAGTAGTACTTGTCTGTCAGAGAGTACCAGGTAGGTGTGGAAACGCTGGCTCCAACCCTGAAGTTGTAGCTTGGCGCCCAGATGAAACCGAACTTGAGGTTAAGGCCGGCTCCGGTAGTCCTCAGGTTATAGTACTGGTCCATATAGCCGAAATGGCCTTCAGTATCTGTGTAGGAAGTGGTGTTGTCTTCTGAGTAAACCTCCTCAACCTTGTTCCATACAGTAAACATACCCAGGTTCATTCCAACATAGAACTGGTCGCTGAAATTTAAACCGAAGTTCAGGTCATACTCACCGATTGAGCCGTATGTTTTTCTGGAAAGCAGCTGTGAAGAACTGTAACCGTCAACATCTATGGAGCTTGTAGGCCTAAAGTCGCTGGCATTTCTAACAGTGTCCAGCAGGCTGCCGTTCCATCCCAGAACAACAGGCCAGTAATAACTTCCGTAGCTGAACGGATCCGGATTGGCGTTGTCGTCAAAATCGTAGCCGGTCAATCCGCTGCCCCTTGCCATTGAGGCAAGTTTAGATGTGTAGCTGTCATCAACACCGTCTGCACCGGCCTTGATTTGAGCGTTGAAGTTATTGTGCTTGTTGTATGCGAAACCGAAGGATATGCTGCGCACTCCGCCTCTTGAGCCGGTAGGCATAACGGCAACTCCGCCAATGTTGGCAATACCGAAAGAAGCGCGGTTGGCGCTGGTGCCCACTCCAAGATACTTGCTGTCTGTCTTTACGCTGGTGACAGCAGGCGTGAAGGAGAATTCGTTGAACTTGAACACGGCAGAAGCCGCAGGGTTGATGGCTATTGCGCCCATATCTCCGCCAAGGGCTGTCATGGCGTTACCCATCGCAACGCTTCTTGCCGTGCCCTCTCTCTGGAAGTCAGACAACTCGTATGCCGTGGATATGCTCTGGCCGAAAACCTGGCCAAGCGCAACCGTGCAAACAGCAATGGCTGTTAGAATAATTCTTTTCATAGTATCCGTATTGTTAAATGTTAACCGAATAAATTACCTTCTGCTGGAAGATCCGCCAGAACGTCCGCCACCGCTTGAGTGAGATCCACCGCTTGAGTGAGAGCTGCCTCCTGAACGGCTGCTGCCTGATGAGTAACTTCCGCTAGAGCGGCTACTGCTGCTTGAGGAATAGCTTCCGCTAGAACGGCTACTGCCTGAAGAATAACTACCGCTGGAGCGTCCGCTTGGGCCTGAAGAATAACTTCTTCCGCTGTTGCCGGAACTTGAACGGGTTACGCTGGCCGGTCTGCCGGATGGCTTTGAACTCTGCCTGTAAACAGTTCCGTTGCTTCCGCCTGCTCTGGACATGGACGGTCTTCCGGAATGCCCGCTGCTTCTATAGTTTCCGCCTGAAGAAGGCCTGTTAGTTCCGCCGCTTCTGGAAACGGAGCCATTATGGTTGGACGGGTTCCCGTATCTTACGCCACCGTTTGAGCTGCGGTTCATTGATGCATTGCGGTCAGGGGAAGAATGGCGGCTAACTGCTGCATTGCGGCCAGGAGCTACATTGCGGTTGCCGGTTGCGTGGCCTCTGGAAACGGTTCCTCTTGAGTGAGAGTTGTCTCTTGCATTGCCAATGGTAGGGGTTCTGCGGTATGAGCTGCCAACTGCCCTGCGGTCTGCTGAGCCTCTCGGGGTTACACCGGTAGCGCGACCCATATTCACACCTCTTCTCTCGTTTATGCCTCCTCTGCGGGTGTAGTAGGCTCCGTGTCCGCGATGATAGTCATAGTAAGGCCTGTGCCAGCTTCCAGCCCAGTGGTGATGGTGGTATGGACGGTAATATCCTCCGTAGTACCACGGATCGTGCCATCCCCATCCCCAGCTCCAGGAATACCAGTACCTGTCATACCAGTTCCAGCCATATCCCCAAGGGTCGTGCCATCCCCATCTCCAGTTGTACCAGTCGTTCCAGTAGATTGAACTGTGGTAGCCGTAACGGTATCTGTAATAATGGTAGTTCCAGTTCCATGCAAACGGATTGTACCAGGCCAGGTCCCAAGGATCCACCACAACGTTTACCGTGTAGGTCGGGCTGTCGAATTTTCTCAGTCTTGCCTCATAGCTCTCGTCGTCATCTGCAATGACGTAGGTGTTCTGAGGGTTGTATTCTACGTTTACAATGTTTTCGTCGCCGACAAAGATTGTGTCTGTATAACCGGTGGAGGCGAATACGTTGCTGTTGGAGTTCAGTATCGCCGTAGTCCGGGTTTTGAGCTGATTGATGTCCTGACTGTTTGAGACCGTCGTGTAGGTTGTAGGGCTCATCTGGTCAGACGCACCAGGAACTGCATCGGAGGAGGTGTAGTAGATACTGTTCATATATCCTCCGTTGCCGTTTGCAGAGTAGGTACCCGTTCCACAAGAAACAAGTGCCAGACTTACTGCAACTAAGATAGATACGCTAATGTTTTTCATTGTTGCCTCCTGCGTTAAATAAATTTTGTATTTTTGTGCGGTTCAATTTTAATAACAAATGTATCAAAAATTATTCCAAAGATAGAAGGGTATGGCAAAGCAGATAACGTCAAGACAGGAAAACTACTCTCAATGGTATAACGATCTGGTCGTAAAAGCCGGACTGGCAGAAAATTCCGCTGTCCGCGGATGTATGGTGATCAAGCCGTGGGGCTATGCTATCTGGGAGAAGATGCAGCGCCAGCTGGACAAGATGTTCAAGGAAACCGGTCACGAGAACGCATATTTCCCGCTTTTTATCCCGAAATCCTTCCTCAGCAAGGAGGCGGAGCACGTGGAAGGGTTTGCAAAGGAATGCGCTGTGGTAACCCACCACAGGCTGATGACCAATCCGGACGGTCCGGGCGTGGTGGTTGACCCGTCAGCAAAACTCGAGGAAGAACTGGTAGTTAGACCTACATCGGAGACAATAATCTGGAACACTTATAAGAACTGGATAAGTTCCTACAGGGATCTTCCTATCCTTGTCAACCAGTGGGCAAACGTGGTTAGATGGGAGATGAGGACCCGCCTGTTCCTGCGTACCGCAGAGTTCCTGTGGCAGGAAGGCCATACGGCACACGCCACCCAGGCCGAGGCTATCGCCGAGACAGAAAAAATGGTGGGCGTATATGCGGATTTCGCCCGCAACTACATGGCCCTGCCGGTTATTGTGGGCCACAAGACGGAGAGCGAGAGGTTCGCTGGAGCGCTGGATACCCTCTGCATCGAGGCTATGATGCAGGACGGCAAGGCTCTCCAGGCAGGAACTTCCCACTTCCTGGGCCAGAACTTCGCAAAGGCATTCGACGTGAAGTATCAGAGCAAGGACGGGGCCCTGGAATATGTATGGGCAACTTCCTGGGGAGTTTCCACAAGGCTTATGGGAGCCCTTATTATGGCTCACGGAGACGACAACGGCCTGGTTCTTCCTCCAAACCTGGCTCCTATCCAGGTTGTCATGGTTCCGATTTTCAACAAACCGGAGCAGCTTGATGCCGTTTTGGAGAAGATGCGCTCCATCAAGGCCGGACTGGACAAGCTGGGCATCAGCGTAAAGATAGACGACAGGGAAAACGTGCGCAGCGGCTTCAAATTTGCGGAATGGGAGCTGAAGGGTGTTCCGGTAAGGCTTGCCATCGGTCCTCGTGACCTCGAGAACAACACCGTTGAAGTTGCCAGAAGAGACACTCTCACCAAGGAGAGCCTGAGCATAGACGGCATTGAAGACAACGTAAAGAATCTGCTGGACGAGATAGAGAAGAA